>DJPK01000076.1:0-15996 GCA_002438545.1 Caryophanales bacterium UBA6414 | reverse complement strand
AAAGAAAAGATTGGTATTGTTGGAAGAAATGGTACCGGAAAAACATCATTACTAAAAGCCATAACTAAAGAAATTCCCCTAGAAGAAGGTATTGGTAATGAAAGATTATCTGTTCAAATAGTAGGAAACCCTAAAATAGGATATCTTAAACAAGAACAATATAATGATAATATTAAAATGTTAGACTATATATTACTATCTTATAAAGATATTATTGATATTGAAACTAAAATAAAAGAACTAGAACATAGAATTAGTACCAAATATGATGAAAAAGACTTAATATTATATAATGAATTATTAGATAAATATAAATTGATTAATGGTTATGGTTATAAAAAAGAATATGAAGTAGCCTTAACTAAGTTTGGCTTTACTAAAGAAGATCAAGATAAACTATTAAGTGAATTCTCTGGAGGCCAACGAACTAAATTATCTTTTGTTAAATTATTATTAAGTAAACCTGATATTTTAATATTAGATGAACCTACTAATCACTTAGATATTGAAACAGTCGAATGGTTAGAAGACTATCTAAAAAGTTATCCTAAAAGTATGATTATTGTTAGCCATGATCGAATGTTTTTAGATAATATATGTAATGTTATATATGAAATAGAATATGGAACTTTAAAAAGATATCCTGGTAATTATAGTGCTTATTTAAAAAGAAAAGAAGAAGACTATCAAAAAAATTTAAAAGACTATATATATCAACAAAAAGAAATTAAAAGACTAACTGATATTGCTAATAGATTTAGATATAAACCTACTAAAGCTAAAATGGCTCTAAGTAAACTAAAACAAATTGAACACATGACTATCATTGATAAACCACAAAGTGCTGATACTAAAACATTTCACTATAACTTTGATCCATTAATTAATAGTAGTAGAGAAGTCTTAAAAGTTAAAAACTTAGAAATAGGTTATGATAAAGTATTAAGTGAAGTTAATCTTAATCTAGAATCTTTTGATAAAGTAGGTATTATAGGTAAAAATGGCTGTGGTAAATCAACCTTTATAAAAACTATTCTTGGAGAAATCAATCCTTTAAAAGGTAAATATTCTTATGGTAAAGACGTCACAATCGGCTATTTTGATCAAGAGTTTAATAATCTTCATATGGATAACACTGTCTATGAAGAAGTAGATAATAACTTTAAAGAGATGAGCCCTAATGAAATAAGAAGTTTATTAGCCATGTTTGAGTTCTATCAAGATGATGTCTTCAAGAAAATATCTGATTTATCCGGAGGAGAAAAAGTTAAACTAAGTCTATGTATTCTCTTAAAAACTAGACCTAATCTTCTAATATTAGATGAACCAACTAACCACTTAGATATTATCTCTAAATCAACTATTGAAAAACTATTATTAAACTATAAAGGTACAATAATTATTGTTAGTCATGACCGTTATTTAATAAGTAAAGTATGTACTAAACTCCTAGTATTCGAAGACAATAAAACAATTTTATATAATAATGGCTATCAAGAATATCTTGAAAAACATACCAAGAAAGAAGTAGAAAATACACTTCAAATACCTAAAAATAAAGAAAAGAAAGAATATATAAACGTATCTAAAGAAATAAGTAAAATAGAAAAGCAAATTATTAATTTAGAAGAAAAATTAACTACTCTAAATAATAAATTATATGAAGAAGATATCTACCTAGATAAAGATAAATATCAAGAAATATTAAAAGAAATAAATGAAGTAAAAGACAAAATTAAAACGAAAGAAGAAATGTGGGATAATTTAACAAATTAGTGATAACCTAATCAACTTTATTTCTATATATTATAAGGCTTTACGGAGACCAAAGAAAAAATTATTTGCCAAAAAATGTCATTTGTAGTAGAATAGATAATGTGCCTAAAAATAAAAAGGAACAAGGAGTTGTATTACAAATGAATATTAGAAGTAAAGAAATAGGGATATTAAATATCTTTTTAATAGAACTAGTTTCTCTATTTACTGGATTAAATAATACTGGGGCAAAAGAAGAAATTGAGACTATAGTCTACAACTATGAAAGTGTTAGATTAATGGCTACTAGCGTAGAAAAAATAGAAATACCTACAGAAGAAGAGGTAATAGATACCTTTAATTATGATTTAGCGTATGACATAGTTAATAATGCCCTACAATATGTTGGATACCCATATGTATATGGTGGTAATAGTCTAACTAATGGAACAGATTGTTCAGGATTTACTAAATTAATATATCAACAATACGGAATATATTTACCAAGAAGTGCCTATGAACAATTATTTGTTGGTTATGATGTTGATATAAATGATATTAAACCAGGTGACTTAGTATTATCGGGATATAACGGTAAAACTCATCACGTCGCCATATATATGGGAGATGGTCGAATAGTCCATGCCCTAAATGAAAATGTTGGTATAGTAATAACAGGATTATATAATATGCCAATAACAGGTATAAGAAGAGTACTATAATTAAGTATTCTTTTTTTCTAAAAAAATATTAAGAGATGAAATCGTTACAAATTGTAACGCTTTGAAATTGAAAGTAGTAATGATAAATATCGCACAATAAATAATTAAATTTAAGAAAAAAGAAGTAAATATGAGAAACCTTCCGGAATATTATAATTGAAGGGATATAATTTTATAATATTCAAATAGAGGAAGGTGTTGGAATGAGGCAGGATAAAATGCATTTAATTAATAAGATATTTAATAATGAAACTATTAGAACTATATGGAATGAGGAAGAAGAAAAATATTATATTAGTGTTGTTGATATAGTAGGAGTTTTATCAGAAAGTGAAAATCCTAGAAATTATTGGAAAGTATTAAAACACAGATTAAAAAAAGAAGGAAATGAGTCGGTTACAAATTGTAACCAACTGAAATTAAAGTCTTCAGATGATAAATATTATAATACTGATGTTGTTGATATTGAAGGCATGTTTAGAATAATTGAGTCTATTCCAAGTAAAAATGCTGAGCCTATAAAACAATGGTTAGCGAAATTAGGAAAAGAAAGAATAGATGATATATTTAATCCTTCACTAGCAGCCCAAAGAGCAATAGATATATATCGAGCAAAAGGATATGATGAAAAATGGATTGCTAAAAGATTAAAAGGAATTCAAGAAAGAAAAGAATTAACTGATATTTGGCAAGAAAGTGGCATAACTGAAGGCAAAGAATACGCCATATTAACTAATGAAATATATAAAGAATGGTCAGGAATGACTGCTAAAGAATATAAACAGTATAAAGGCCTTCGTAAGGAAACACTAAGAGATAATATGGATAATATCGAAATAATACTAGCTGACTTATCTGAAGAAACTGCAAAAAGACTTGCTCAAAAACACAAACCTCAAGGTCTAGAACAAAATAAAGAAGTTGCTAGAATGGGCGGACACGCTGCCAAAGTGGCTCGAGAAGATATCGAACAGAATCTAGGCGAGGCAGTTATTACTAAACAAAATAGATTAGATTATGAATATGAAGAAACCATAAAATTAGATTCACCCAAAGAAGTAAAAGAAAATAGCTAATTATAGAGTAATTTTATAATTCTTTTTTCTTGATATTTATGATTAATTGTGATAGTATATTAGGCAAATTGGAGGGGATTGGATGAAAACTATTGATATTTCTAAAAAGAAATTTTCTAATTTACAACCATTAATATTACCTAATAAAATTGTTAATACAGAAGCAGTTATTTATCATTTTAGATATAGTAGCGATTATGACGGGGTATTAAAAAAACTTTATTTATCATCCGGTAATGTTTTTGCAAGTAAATTATATACAATAGAGATGCTTAATTATTATAGGGATATTTTACCAGAAAGTTTTGTTATTCCAGATGCACTAGTTAGTGTTAGGGGTGAAATAGTTGGGTTTTGTATGCCTAAGGTAATGGGCGATAATTTAAGCGTTTTACTTAGCGATGATAATGTTGATTATAGGGAACAATTATTTTATTTAAAATGTGTTGGAGAAGAAATAGAAAAACTAAATAATATTAGAAAATATTCTTGCTTAAAAGATATTTATTTTGGAGATTTACAAGAGTGTAACTTTGTTGTGGATAGAGATTCAAAAAAATTATTTGCAGTTGATTTAGATAGTTGTAAAATAAGTGGTAATGTAGCAATGGCATCTAGATATTTAAATCCTAAGGCATTACTTGATTCGACTATAAATAAGTATACTATAAATAAAGATGATAATGTTTTAGCATATATTATTCCAACAAGTAATAGTGATTTATATTGTTATAATATTATGGTTTTAAATTATTTATACGGTGATAATATAAATAATTTAAGTGAATCGTCTTTTTATGATTATCTAAATTATTTAAGATATATTGGAATAGATTATAGTTTGCTAGATAGTTTTAGTAAATTAGTGAAATATAAAGATAATGATAATATTAGTTGTTATTTAGATTCTCTTAGTAGAGAAAATATTTGTAGAGCTAAGGGTTATGTATATAGAAAAGTTTTGGGGAAATAGATTTCAAAAATTTTTATCCCGAGAAAATAAAAAATAGTATTGTATCTATAAAAATATTATGTTATAATCTAATTGTTATTAAAATTACATAGAAGATGAGTAAATTAATAAGTAATTAATAGAGAACTTATGGTTGGTGGAAATAAGTAATTACCTTAATTGAAGCTGCTTTTATAAATGCAACTAATACTTGCCGGTTAATACCGTTATCTAAATTAAGTTAAATAAAGGATGGTACCGTCTATTAAGACTCCTTAGTAGTACTATTCTTTTTTATTATTATGAAAGGGTGAGAAAATGAAAAAATTAACAGGAGAACAAATAATTAGAACCTATATTGAATTCTTTAAAGAAAGAGGACATACGGAAATAGAAAGTAGTAGTTTAATACCTCATGATGATCCATCAGTATTATGGATAAATGCTGGTGTTACACCACTAAAAAAATACTTTGATGGCACTGCTATACCTACTAATAGAAGACTTACTAGTTGTCAAAAGTGTATTAGAACAGGTGATATTGAAAGCGTTGGTAAAACAGCAAGACACCATACGTTCTTCCAAATGTTAGGCAATTTCTCAGTAGGAGATTACTTTAGAACAGAAGCTATAACATGGGCTTATGAATTGCTAACTAGTAAAAAATATTTTGATATTCCTAAAAGTAAACTATATGTAACTGTCTATCCTGATGATAAAGAAACATATGATCTATGGGTAAAACTAGGTATTGATGAAAGCCATATCGTTAAACTAGAAAATAACTTTTGGGAAATAGGTGAAGGCCCAAGTGGACCGGATAGTGAAATATTCTATGACCGTGGACCAAAGTATGATAAAGAAAAATTAGGTATTAAATTACTACAAAATGAAATAGAAAACGATCGATACATTGAAATATGGAACAATGTCTTTAGTCAATATAATGCTAAAGAAGGAGTAGAAAGAAGTAAATACGAAGAATTACCAAGTAAAAATATAGACACTGGTATGGGTGTTGAAAGAATGGCTTGTATCTTACAAGAAACAGAAACTAACTATGAAACTGACTTATTCATGCCAATCATGGATGAAATATCTGAAATATGCCAAATTAAATATCAAGGCCAAATGGAATTCAAAGTAATTGCTGACCATATTAGAACAATAACATTTGCTATCTCCGATGGTGCTAGCTTTGAAAACTATGGTCGTGGCTATGTCCTAAGAAGATTGTTAAGAAGAGCTGCTCGTATGGGTAGAAAATTAAATATTAATCATACTTTCATGGATAGATTAGTAGATGTTGTTGTAGACAATTACAAGAGTATTTATCCAGAACTAGAACAAAATAGAAAAAGAATTAAAGAATTAGTAGTTAAAGAAGAAGAGTTATTCCAAAAGACCTTACTACAAGGTGAGAAAAGACTTGAAACTATCTTTAAAACTAGCAAAAAAAGAATTATATCAGGTGCTGATGCTTTCAAATTATATGATACATATGGCTTCCCAATTGAATTAACTGAGGAATATGCTACAGAAAATAATTTTATCGTTGACACTGAAGGTTTCAAGAAATATATGGATGCCCAAAAAGAACAAGCAAGATTAAATAGAAAAGTTGATAATTCTATGAATATGCAAAATGAATTATTACTTAACTATAAAAAAGAATCTAAGTTTGTTGGCTATGAAAAACTAGGCGTTAAAACAAAAGTCTTAGATATTATTAAAAATAATAAACTAGTTGAAAGAAGCAATACTGAGTGCTATATCTTCCTTGAAGAAAACCCATTCTATGCTGAAAGTGGCGGCCAAGTAAGTGATAAAGGATATTTAAAAAATGATGATTGTAAACTAGAAGTTTTAGATGTTATTAAATGTCCAAATAAACAACATTTACTTCATGTTAAAGTCTTAGAAGGTGAAGTAGTAGCAGGTGCTGAAATTCTTACTCATGTATTACAAGATGTCCGAGAAGCTACTTGTCGAAATCATAGTTCTACACACTTAATTCAAAAAACATTGCAAGAATTATTAGGAAGTTCTGTTCATCAAGCCGGATCAAAAGTAGATGAAAACACTTTTAGATTTGACTTTAATTATCATGGCAGACTATCTGATGAATTAATTGTTAAAGTAGAAGCAGAAGCTAATAAAAAAGTAGATGCTGCCGTAGACGCTAAAATATCATATATGGATATTGAAGATGCTAAAAAACTAGGTGCTATGGCTCTATTTGAGGATAAATATGAAAAAATAGTAAGAGTAGTTCAACTAGGAGATTCTATCGAACTATGTGGAGGTACTCACGTAAACAACACTAAAGATATCGGAAGAATTGCTATTCTAAGTGTCGAAAACAAAGGCGCTGATACCTTTAGATTAGAAGGCACTACTAAAGATAAAATAAAAGATAAAATAGTTGAGTTACTAGTACCTTACCAAGAAGAAGCCAATAAATTATTAGATAAATGTAATAAACTAGTTACTAAAGCTAAAGAAGAAGGAATTGACTTAAACTTTAATTTTAAATTTGCTGATATTGACTATCAAGGATACAAAGATATTGTAAATTATAAACAAGAAACAGAAAGATTAAAACAAACTGCTAAAGAACTAGATAAAGAATATCAAAATAATTTAGCTAAAAAGTCATTAAGTGATTTAACAGAATTTAAAAATCTACTAGAGGAAGTTAACGGATATAATATTTTAATAGGTCTATGTAAAAACTATGATGTATCTATATTAAAACAAGTAATAGATAACTTAAGTAATACATATCCTAACAGTTTTATCTTATTAGCTAATGTTAAAGATAGTAGTATGAACATCTTTGCTAAATCAACAATTGATAACGATAACATTCACTGTGGTAATATTGTTAAAGAAATATCTTCATCATTAGGAGGTAATGGTGGTGGAAATGCCAAATTTGCTCAAGGTGGAGCTACTAAAACTGATAATCTAAAAGATATCTTAGCAAATTATAAAGCTAAAATAGTTGAAATCTTAAAATAGTGTTCGAAAGAATGCTATTTTTTGTAATTATATATAATTATTTAATAAAAAATGATACAATGTAGATATAAAGTGAGTGATTACATGAAAAAAATATTATTAGTAGAAGACGATATTACTATTCATAATTTAATTAAAGAGCTTTTATTAAATGAAGGGTATTTAGTTATTGATGCTTATTCCGGTACAGAAGCCCTTATCTTATTAGAACGCGAAAGTGTTAATCTAATTCTCTTAGATTTAATGCTACCCGGAATTAATGGTGAAGAAATTATAAAAAAGTATAACCACATTCCAATTATTGTTATAAGTGCTAAAACAACTATTGAAGATAAAGTCAGTAATCTATTAAATGGTGCTGAAGATTATATAACTAAACCATTCAACAATGACGAATTACTAGCACGAATAAAAATAAGACTACGACCAAGTAAAAATATTAACAATGAATTAATATTTAAAGAATTACACTTATTAGATGACAAACGAACATTATATATAAACGAAAACAAAGTAAATCTAACTAAAACAGAATATGCAATCTTAAAACAATTAATGATTTATCCCAAAGAAGTAATATCTAAAAGCAAATTATTAAATCTAATCTGTATTGATACACCGGATTGTGATGAGAACTCTCTAAAAGTACATATAAGTAATTTAAATAAAAAAATCTCTAAGTATACTAATATCAAATATATAGAATCTGTTTGGGGAATTGGTTATAAATTATCTATAGAATAAATCTTAACCAAATCTTAACTATTTCTTAACTATTATCTTAACTATTTATTGTTAAGATATATGCAGAAAGGAGAAATGTAGAATGGAATATATATTAGAAACTAATAATCTCACAAAAAAGTATGGCAAATTTCAAGTATTAGCAGATATTAATATGCATATTCCTAAAAATGCTATTTACGGACTCATTGGTAAAAATGGTGCCGGTAAAACAACATTAATAAGAATAATAACCGGCTTACAAAGACCTACTAGTGGAACATACTCTATCTATAATATCGCCTATAATAATAAAATGGTTTTAAAAGAAAGAAATAGAATTAGTGCCATTATTGAGTCTCCGGCTATATACTCAAACTTATCAGCTAAAGATAATTTAATAGAGCAATATAAAGTAATTGGCCGACCAATCGATGGAGAAGTAGACAAAATATTAGAACTAGTCGGGTTAAATAATACCGGAAAAAAACTAGCTAGATATTTTTCACTAGGAATGCGCCAAAGACTTGGAATAGCAATTTCTTTATGCTCTAATCCTGACTTTCTAATCTTAGATGAACCAATAAATGGACTAGATCCTGAAGGAATTATTGATATTAGAGAACTGCTATTAAAACTAAACAATAATGGAATAACTATCTTAATTTCAAGTCATTATCTTGATGAATTATCAAAGATTGCTACTTACTATGGCTTTGTCCACGATGGTAAAATTGTAAAAGAAATAAGTGCTGATGATTTAACAAAAAATATGCGTAAAAGAATAGAGGTAAAAGTAAATGAAATAAAAGATTTAGTAAAATATTTAGAATTAAATAATATATCATATGAAGTAATTAATAATAATACTATCTATATTTATGACAAGATAAACTTATCAGATATTGTTTTAAAATTATCTAAAACAAACTGCATAGTTGAAAGCATTACCGAACATGAAGAAACCCTAGAAAATTACTATATGAACTTAATAGGAGGGCACAATAATGAATAAACTATTAAATGCCAACTTCTATCGTCTTAAAAAAAGTCACTGTTTTTGGACATTATTTATAATAATTAGTCTTCTAGGTATCTATATGTATATAAATAATAACGGTTTTAATCCTGAAACATGTGTAAATTGTGAAAATGAATTAGGAAAAGTATTCTTTAGTTTCTTACCATGGAATTGGATAATCATGCCCATATTTATTAGTATATTCACCGGTAATGATTTCACAGACGGAACAGTCAAAAATAAAATTATAGTAGGCCACTCAAGACTAAGTATTTATCTATCAAATCTATTAGTAAATATAATGGTAGGTTTCATATATAGTGCTATCTATATCATAATTACAGTAATTACTAGTCTAATACTTAAATATAGTATCACCATACCAACTAATAAGTTTATCGACTTATTAATAATTTCTATCTTTTTAAACATTAGTCTTTCAGCAATATTTACATTTATATCAATGATATGTTCCGGAAAATCATCAGGCACAATCTCTCTAGTAGTAGTCATTTGGTCAATAATAATAACAACCGGCCTTTTAGCTAAACTCTCTAGTGCTACAGGAATCTATAAAACACTGTATGAATGCATATTAAAACTGATTCCTTTTGCTCAAGCTATTCAAATAAACGAACTAACAAACAATTATGGTGATTTCTTAATATATTCAATCGTACTTATAATAATATTTAACTTTTATGGTATAATACTGTTTGATAGAAAAGAACTAAACTAGAAAGGATTTGATTATAATGAGTATATATATTATTTTTCTTATAATATCTCTCGTACTCATTATAATCTTTTTAATTTGCTATATCATCAGTATCAATATCTCTATAAAAGAAGTAGAAGATAACCTAGATATAATTCTAAACAATGATACCAATAAGTTAATTACTATCTCTACTAGTAATAAAAGGTTAAATAGGTTAACAGCTAACCTAAATACTAGCCTAAGAAAGATAAGAAAGTTTGAAATTACTTATAAAAATGGTAATAAAGAATTACAAGAATCAATAACTAATATATCCCACGATTTAAGAACTCCACTAACCGCTATAAAAGGTTATATCGACTTAATAAAAAAAGAAAAAAGTAAAAAGAAAATAGTTGAATATTTAAAAATAATAGAAAACAAGTCTGAAGTTCTTGTAATTCTGACTGAACAACTATACGATTATTCAAAAAGTTTAGATTTAAAAGATAAATTAAAGAAAGAAAAAGTATGTATAAACGATATTTTAGAAGACACCATCTTATCATACTATGCTTTAATAAAGAAAAAGAATCTTATACCAGAAATAAATATAACAACTAAAAGAATATATCGAAAAATAGATAAAAACATGGCTATTCGTATTTTAGAAAATATCATTTCTAATACAATTAAATATACTGATGAAGATATAAAAATAACTCTACTAGATAATGGCAAAATAATTATAAAAAATAAATCTCACGTACTAGATAATACTACAGTAAATAAAATATTTAATAGATACTATACTATTGAGAGTGGTAGTAATGCATCAGGAATAGGATTATCTATTGCTAAACAATTGGTAAAGATTAATGGTGGCAAAATATCTGCTAAATATTCTCAGGGATATTTAATAGTAGAATTAGAATTTTAATAGCAAGGCTTTAAACAGTAATGGTTAAAAAATTTAAAATATTTGTATCTTTTCCACTAAATTGTTGCTGGAATAATAAAAATTAACGTTTATCCTGGATTCTAAATTACTACTATTGCTATTTTATAGTATTTATTGTATAATTAATTGGCAGGTGAAATATGATTATTGATGTTAGTAAATTACTTCTTAATATGGAAGATGAATTAGAAATAAAAGATGATGTAAATATACCAATAGAGTATTTAGATAATTGTAATATAAGAAAGTTAGAATCTGTTAAATTTGATGGTATTATTGTTAAATTAGTTGATGATAGATTAGAATTAGATGGAGTAATAACAGGTGTTATGATATTACCTGATGATACTACTTTAGAGGATGTTTCTTATTCTTTTAATATTAAAATTGAAGAAAAATTAGAAAAATTCACAAATTCACTTGATATTACTGATATTTTGTGGCAAAATATATTAGTGGAAATTCCTTCAAAGGTGCATTCTCCAAAAAATGAAAATGTAACGATAAAAGGTGATGGATGGAGAGTTATTACAGAAGATGAGTTTTTGAAAGAACAATCTAGTAATAATCCTTTTACAGAATTAAAACAAATGATTGAAGAAAGTGAGGATAGATAAACATGGCAGTTCCATTTAGAAAAGTTAGTAAGACAAGAAGAGATATGAGAAGAACTCATTATAAATTAAGAGCCAATGGTTTAGTTAAATGCCCAAACTGTGGTGAAATGATTAGACCTCATAGAGTATGTGATAAATGTGGTTTTTATAAGGGAGTTAATAAAATGTCAAAGGAAACAGCTTAATGTTTCTTTTTTATTTGCATTTTTATTAATGTTATTATATAATTAGTTCATATGAAAGGAAGATAGAAATGTTAGATATTAAGTTTGTAAGAGAAAATCCTGATAAGGTAAAAGAAAATATTAAGAAGAAATTTCAGGATAAGAAATTACCACTTGTAGATGAAGTTATTAGTTTAGATCAAAGAATTCGTGAATTAAAGACTAATGGTGATAATTTAAGACAAGAGAGAAATGAAATTAGTAATACTATTGGTGCACTTATGCGTGATAAGAAGATAGAAGAAGCTAATCTAAAGAAAGATAGAGTTAAAGATATTAATAATGAATTAGTTAGTATAGAGAAAGTTGAAGAAGAATTATCTAGTTTACTTAAAGAGAAAATGATGACTATTCCTAATATGATTGCTGATGATGTTCCTATTGGAGAAGATGATAGTAAGAATGTTGAAGAAGCTAGATTTGGAGAACCGGTAGTACCTAATTATGAAATACCATATCATTCTGATATTATGGCTAGTTTTAATGGGTTAGATAAAGAAGCGGCTGGAAGAGTTAGTGGTAATGGTTTTTACTATTTAATGGGTGATATTGCAAGACTTCATTCAGCAGTACTTGCTTATGCTAGAGACTTTATGATAGATAAAGGATTTACTTATTGCATTCCACCTTTTATGATTCATGGTGATGCTGTTAATGGTGTTATGTCTTTTGAAGAAAAAGAAAATATGATGTATAAAATAGAAGGGGAAGATTTATATTTGATAGGTACTAGTGAACATTCTATGATTGCTAAGTTTAAAGATCAAATATTAAAAGAAAGTGAATTACCTATTACAATGACTTCTTATTCACCTTGTTTTAGAAAAGAAGTTGGAGCTCATGGTATAGAAGAAAGAGGAGTATATCGTATTCACCAATTTGAAAAACAAGAGATGGTTGTTATATGTAAACCGGAAGATAGTGAAGAATGGTATAATAAGATGTGGAATTATTCAGTAGAATTATTTAGAAGTTTAGATATACCAGTTCGTAAGTTAGTTTGTTGTTCAGGAGATTTAGCTGATTTAAAATATCGTTCTTGTGATATTGAGGCGTGGAGTCCTAGACAAAAGAAATATTTTGAAGTATGTTCTTGCTCTAATTTAACTGATGCTCAAGCTAGAAGACTTGGTATTAGATATAAGAAAGAGAATGGGGATAAAGAGTTTGCTCATACTTTAAATAATACTGTTATAGCACCTCCTAGAATGTTAATAGCTTTCTTAGAGAATAATTTACAAGAAGATGGTAGTGTAGTTATTCCGGAAGTTTTAAGACCTTATATGGGTGGTAAAGATAGATTAATACCTAAAAAATAAATATTTAGACTATTTCGAGATGAAGTAGTCTTTTTTTATTGACTTTATTTTTAAATAATAGTATTATTGTATTAGATAAGTAATACAATGGTGATGTAATGGAATATAATTTTGATAATGAAAGACCTATTTATATACAATTAATTAAACTTATTGAAAGAGAAATAGTGTCGGGTAGATTAAAAAGTGGGGAGAGAATACCTTCAGTTAGAGAGTATGCTAATAGTTTTAAAGTAAATCCTAATACAATGCAAAAGGCTTTAATGGAGTTAGAAAAAGAAGGATTAATATATACTGAGAGAACTAATGGTAAATATATAACAGAAGATACAGAATTAATTAAAAAAGTTAAAGATAATTTAGCTTTAGAATTAGTTAATGATTTTATGGTAGATATGAATAATATAGGAATAAGTTCAGAAGAGATAATTAAATATTTAGAGAAGGAGAGATAGAATGGAATTATTAGAGTGTAAAGATTTATGTAAGAGTTTTGATAATAGAGTAATACTTGATAATGTTAATATTAAGATAGAACGTGGAAAGATAGTTGGTTTATTAGGTAAGAATGGACAAGGTAAGACAACACTTATTAAACTTATAAATGATTTATTGACTCCTACTAGTGGAGAAGTATTAATTAATGGGAAGAAACCTTCAATAGAAAGTAAGAAGATAATATCTTATTTACCGGAGAGAACTTATTTTGATAAGAGTATGAAGGTTAGTGATATTATTAAATACTTTAAAGAGTTCTATGATAATTTTAATGAAGAGAAGGCTTTGAAATTACTTGATGATTTAGAATTAGATAAGAATTTACGTTTAGCTAAGATGTCTAAAGGTATGCAAGAGAAAGTAGAATTAATATTAGTTATGTCGAGAGAAGCAGATTTATATATTTTAGATGAACCTTTAGGAGGAGTAGATCCAGCAACAAGAGATTATATTTTAGATACAATACTTTCTAATTTTAAAGATGGTGCTAGTGTTATTATTTCTACACATTTAATAGCAGATATAGAAAGAATATTAGATGAAGTAATATTTATAGATAAAGGAAAGATTATTTTGACAGGGGATGCTGATACTATTCGTAAGAAAGAGAAAGCTAGTATAGATGAGATTTTTAGGAGGTCTTTTAAATGTTAGGGAAGTTATTAAAATATGATTTAAAATGGATATATAAATTAGTTATTGTTTTTTATGTTTTAGCATTTATATTTTCTTTATTTTCAAGAATGTTTCTTAGTATAGGAGATTCTTTATTATGGAGTATTTTATCTAAGATTAGTAGTGGAATAGCTATTAGTATGTTAGTTAGTTCAATTATTAATACTTTAATGCGTTCTTGGGTAAGGTTTGTTAGAAATATTTATAAAGATGAAGGTTATTTAACTAATACTTTACCGGTATCTAAAAGAGATATTTATTTATCTAAAGTATTATCTTCTATTATAATAATGTTAACGACAACAATAGTAATTATTACTTGCTTATTTATATGCTATTATTCTAAAGAGAATATAGATATATTAAAGAAAGTATTAGAAATGACTGCTAATAGTTATAATACTAGTGTTATAAAATTAATATTAACTATTGGTATAATATTCTTCTTAGAGTTAACATTTATTCTTCTAGTAGGATATACTGGTATTATTATAGGACATAAATCTAATAATAATAAAATAGTTAAATCTATTATATGGGCATTTGGTATGTATATATTTACTCAATTAATAACTATAGGTTTAATATATATTATAGGATTATTTAATAAAGATATTATGAATATTATAACTACTAATATAGTTAGTATTAAGGGTATTAAAAATATATTAGTCGGTGGTATAGTTATGTATATTATATATAATATTATTTATTATTTTATAGGTAAATGGCAATTAGAGAAGGGTATTAATATAGATTAATGTAAAAATAGGACTTGCACACAAGACTAAATTGTAATATAATTAATTTAAGGTAAGAAAATAAACAAGTGAGATATTTCTTCCTGAGTAAATAGCAAATATAGAACAAATGTTTGCCAGAAAGGAGTTAATAATTATGAGAAAAAGTTATAATAATATGTTAACTCTAAGTTTACTGGGGGGGGGGGCTAAATAATACACTTGTTTGTTTAAAAGATAATAACTACGGTATAGAGAGTTTAAGAGATTAGACTCTTTTTATCGTAGTTTTTTGTTGAAGGAAATGATGCTTTATGAATAAGAAATTATATATATCTTTAACTATTTTATCAATAATATTTTTAGGTATTGGAGGAACATTTGCCTATTTAACTGTTAGTTTGAATGCTACTAATATAACACAAATAAAGTCAGGTAATTTAACAATGACTATTGATGGTGGAGGCAATGAAAATGTAACATTATTCCCATCTAAATGTACGAGTGAATATGCCATAAAGAAAACTATTAAAGCCAGTGCTAAGAATACATCAGGTGGTAAGGTATCATTTAGTGTTGGTATGAATGTTGCTGTTTTATCGGATAGTTTAAAAAGAACTACGATGAAATATGCTTTATCAACAAGTGCTACTAGTTGTACTGATGGTTTAATTGCTAATGGTAACTTTAAAGATGCTACACAGGGTAGTGATATATGGATAGTAAAAAATGATTATGATAATATTACACAATCAAGTAATACTTATACTAAAACATATTATTTATATATCTGGTTAGATGAATCAGAAACGGAAAATATATCTAGTGGTAATATATCTGTTAATATGAAAGGAACTTCTAGTAACAATCCTGGTTTAACAACTGAAGCAGAAATAGAAAAGATATTATTATATGACATAATTAAGAAAAGTGCTGATACAATAACTACTATAGATTTTAGTAAAGCATCAGAACAAGATAATACTAAT
>DJPK01000077.1 GCA_002438545.1 Caryophanales bacterium UBA6414 | reverse complement strand
CTAGTCTGAACTGTAACATAAAAATAGAAAATATTTTTTAATTAACTTGTATTATCATTTCATTTAGGTTATAATGTTTATTGTATGATAAAGGAGTGTTATTATGGACATGTCTTATGAAGAAACTAATAATAATGATACAAGGTTTAATGTTAAACATTATAGGGTACGTTTTGAAAAGAGAAGAGAAAATCCTATTAGATTTGTAGTAAATGTTTTATCTTATGCTGTTTTTATATTTTTAATGTTGATTGGGGTAACTTTACTCGTTTATGTTGCTGATATTAAGTTAAGAGAAGCTAAGGGCGATTTTTCACAGCCTAAGTTTAATGCTTATGTAGTATTAACGGGTAGTATGCTTCCAACTATTCAGATTAAAGATATTGTTGTTACTAAGAAAGTTAGTGATGATAAATTAAAAGTTGGGGATATTATTACTTTTTTAACGCCTGATCAAAGATTTAATGGTATTTCAATTACCCACAGAATTGTTGAAAGATATTATGATGAAAAAGAAAATAAGTATTATTATAAAACACAAGGTGATAATAATAATATTTCTGATGATGCTTTAATTACTAATGATAATATAACTGGTAAGGTAATACTTAAAATACCAAAGTTAGGATATATTCAAGATTTACTCGCTAGTAAGAGTGGTTTAATTATTGTCATAATAATTCCTAGTTTAGCTATTATATCTTATGATATTGTTAGAGTTGTTAAGAGAGCTAGTGAAAAATCTAGACTAAAGAATTAGGGTGATATTTATGAGTAAGAGAGTAACAGTTAAGAAGATAGATGAGGAAAAGAGAGAGATAATACTTGAGAAGAAAGACAAACCTTTATTTATCTTTTTTCGTAATCATTGGTTAATATTGCTTATTACGGCATTAATTTTATCATTAACTATATTTATATTAGCAGTTATTTATACTGTTTCGTCATTAGTTAATTCTAATTCTCCTACAGTAAGTAAGGTACCTATTAGTGCTAGTTTTGGAGATGAATTAACGGCTAAAATCAATGATTCAGGGCCGATTAGTGAAGCATATGTTAATGGTCTATTTAATCAGGATGTAAGTGGTTATGATTATGGTATTATTTTAGTTAATGATACAGTTAGAAATGATAAAGAGAAATATTCCGTTATCTTTTATAGTGATGGTACTGCTAAAAAGGTTTATGATAATGGTAAAATAACACGTATTTCTTCTTTAGGCAATGGAGAATATGGTATTAGTAAAAATGGTGATATAAATGTTAATGCTAGAACATTAGATATTACTATTACAAAAAAAGAAAAATTTTCTTATGGAACTATTACTTATTATTCTGATGGCTCTGCGGAAATATTAGATGGTGATGGTAAAGTAATAATGTTAATTAGAGATAGCAATTCGTTATCTAAGAATAGTATTTTAAATAGTATAGTGGCTGTTTATGAAGAAGATAATGGTACTATTACTAAATATACTGATGGTACGACACTTGTTTTGAAAGATAATACTTATTATATTACTAGTGGAACTGATGTTAGTGATACATCCAAGTTGTTTAAAGAAGTCGGTAGAGATAATCTATCTGATGGTAGAATAATTATATACTTTTCTAATGGGAGTGCTGTTATAAAAGATGGGAAGTATTCTATTAGTGTTAGAAAGAGTAATGCTATAAATGTTATTAATAATAAAATATTTGATATAAAAGATAGTGATTATGTTAAAGTATGTGATAGCAAGAAACTTAGAGATGGTAGAGATATAATTTTCTATACTGATGGGAGTGCTGTTATAAACGATGGTAATAAATATCAATATGTTAGTGATAGTAATAATGTTATAATGGATGCTAATGGAAATGTTGTAAGAGTTGATGGTGATGTACTTGATAGTAGTTCAGTTATTACTAACGATGGCAATAAGACTATTAATTTTGGAGAAGTTTCTTTAGTAGAATTGTCTGATAGTTCAATTATAATTGGAAAGAATGACGATTTAATATTTGATTCTTTAGGTAATTTTAAAGATTTTAATGATGATAGTGATAGCAATAGTGAACTTATAAAATTTACGGTAAGTAATAATAATAGTAGTAATGTAAAATATGTTGTTGTATTTGAAGAATCAGATAGATCAGAGTTATCAGTTGATTATGTTCATTACAAGATAAGAAGTAGTGTAAGTAATCTAACAGGTGGTAAACTGGCTAATAGATATTGGTCTAATGATAAGTTAGCTGGTGGTTTAGACATGACTGGTACTAATTATGTATTATTAAGTGGTACTTTAAAAGAATATGAGAAGATAGATGTTAGTTTATTTTTATATGTTCTCGATGATGGTACTGTTCAAAACGAAATAATGGATAAGTATTATTATGGTACTATTAAAGTTTATGCTTGGATGAATAAATAGCTTGGTTGAAGCGGTATATATGATTATATCGCTTTTTTTTGGTTCAATAAAATCTATGTGGAGTAAAATTGAACAATATTTAATGCTAAATTTTATAAAACTATAAATTTTAGTGTGGAGCTGTATTGTAAAAGCAATAAAATTCAGTGTGGAGTTAAGATAATCATTATCTTTTTTAT
>DJPK01000009.1 GCA_002438545.1 Caryophanales bacterium UBA6414 | reverse complement strand
AGTAAACGTACAATTGGAAGGTACTGTTACATCAGTACCTTCCATATAATTAAAAAGGAGTTAAATAAAAATGTTTGGATTAGACAAAGAAACACTATCAATAATTATAGTAATAGCAATAGCAGTAATAACAACAATTATTGTAGTATGTACACTTCATCATCTTATGACAAAACCATTTGTTCAAAAAATGATACTTAGCAAAAGCGATAGACTAGATAGATTTAGATTTGAAAATAATGGGTTAGTATATAAAAATGTGGTAGGAGATAAAAAGTATGTAGATATTCCCATAGTACCTTATGATTTTAAAGAAAATCCAAAAATCAAATTTGGTTCTGCAGTAGCTAATGCCACACTATTCTCTGACCATTATATAACAGGAGTAGCCGGCCTAAAAATTTTTGCTGATGTTGCATACTATAGTGATGTATATATGTATATTAATGAAATAAGCGATAAAAAATGTGATAAAACATCAATACAACTTAAATTACCATCAGGATTAAATATTCAAGTTTATATAACTAGATTAGATCCACATAAAAAATATTATATTAAAGTAGAAGGCCCTGCATTCTTTTTAGGATTAGTCGAGCCATTTGGCAATTTTTTATCTTTAGAAGACCTAGATGATTAGGCAATAATTTTTTTTAATGTATTGTTAGTAGTATTAGAAATACTAAATATCAGTATTTATTATTTCTAATACTATTAATAGTATTTTATCTAACAAAACATAATACTTTATAATAGGGAGGTATTATGTTTTCTTTAATTAAATTATCTTCTTATAAAAATTCATATAAATATTTAAATAAACTATCTGAATACCTATATTCAAGTATAATTTTATCAATAGATAACGTTAATATAACAAAGTATATTAACAATAGTGATACTATAGTTATAAATGTAAACGTAGATAATATAAACTATAATCTTAATAAAATAACAGAAATAGTACCCAAAGACAAAATATTATATATTATCTTAGAATACAATGACCTAGATGCAGCCAAAGAGTTCATTAGTTGTACAAAAAAAGAATATAGTAATTATCATGGTACATTAATGTTAAAAAACACTATCTTTAATCATAAGAAAAACGAACAGAAATATAATTTATTTAGATATAAAGTAAAATATAATGTTATAATTCTTGATAATTAATAAAAATTATAGACTAATATTTAAGTATTTGATAAAATGTTTATAGGAAGTAGGGATAGTATGGAAAGTAGTAAAGATAAAACAATAGTAGCACTTATTTATGATTTTGATAAAACTTTATGCGATAAAGATATGCAAGAATATTCTTTTATACCAAGTTTAGGATTATCCTCAGAGGAATTTTGGGAAGAAACAGATAAAGTAACAGAAAAAAATCATATGGATAAAGTGCTATCATATATGTACATGATGATTCATATGTCTAATAAAAAAGAAAAGTCAATAAAAAGAGAAGACTTTGTTAAACTAGGTAAAGATATAAACCTGTATCCAGGTGTTAAAGATTGGTTTACAAGAATTAATGAATATGGTGAATCTATTGGTATTACTGTAGAACACTATATAATATCATCAGGACTAAAAGAAATAATTGAAGGAACAGAAATAGCTAAATACTTTAAAGAAATATATGCTTGTGAATTTTTATATGATCATAATGGTATAGCTGTATGGCCCGCTATGAGTGTTAACTACACTACTAAAACGCAATTCTTATCACGTATTAATAAAGGTGTACTAGATATTTCTGATGATACAACATTAAATAGAATGATGTTAGAAGATGACCGTCGAATATCTACTAAAAATATGCTTTATGTTGGTGACGGAATAACTGATATTCCATCAATGCGTATGGTTAGAGGTAATGGTGGTTATACGATAGCTGTATACCAACAAAACAAAGAAGAAATAGCCAAAAGCCTTTTAGCAGAGGACCGTGCTAGTTATGCTGCCTTAGCTGATTATACAGAAAATAGTACAATGGATAAACTAATAAAAACAATATTATTGGAAATGAAAATAAATACAGAATTAAGAAATATTCATAAAGAACAATTAAAAAAATTTACTAATAAATAAAATAAAAAAACTTTTGTTAACACAGCTGATTTATGTATTGACATATTGTTTTTTTTTTGCCAAAATTAAGTTGAGGTAGATATTATGAATTTTATAAAAGAATTAAAAAATAATAGTTTATTAATATGTCCTAATGATATAAAGAAAATTATATTACAAGAATTAAATAAGTTAAATAAACTAATAAATATTAAATTTATGACTATAGAAGAACTAGCTAAAAAGTATTACTTTGACTATGATAATAAAACTATTCTATATCTTATAAATAACTATCACATTAATTACGATATAGCTATAATTTATTTAAGAAATATATATTATGTAAATGATTCTAATTATACTGATTCTAAATTAAATAAGTTAAAAAATATTAAAAAAGATTTACAAGATCATAACTTATTAATTAAAGATAAACTATTTAAAGACTTTTTAAAGAATAAAGAAATAATAGTTTATGGTTATGATTATTTAGTAGATATTAATAGTAAAGTAATTAAAGATATATCAAAAGATTATCCCGTAAGAATAATTGACAAAGAGTATCAAGAATATCCACATGTTATATATGAAGCAAGTACTATGGAAGAAGAAATAGAATTTGTATGTAAACAAATATGCAAACTTATCAACAAAGGTGTGGATATAAATAAAATAAAATTAAGTAATATAAGTAGTGAATATAACATTCCTCTTAAAAGAATTTTCTCTATGTATAATATTCCATTATATTTAAATGATGAACCATCTATCTACTCAACTAAAGTAGTAAGTGATTTCTTAGAACTATATAATAGTGATATAACTATAACTATAGATAAATTAAAAGAATTATATCCTAACTCTGATATAGTTAATAAAATAATTGATATTGTTAATGAATATTACTTTGCTGATGATTATGAAGAAGTAAAAGTTCTTATAATTCATGACCTACAAAGAACAAAGATAGTTAATAAAGCTTACACTAACTGTGTAAAAGTAATTGATTATAATACTTATATAGCAGATGATGAATATATATTTTTAATGAATTTTAACCAAAATAGTATTCCTATTATTAAAAAAGATGAAGACTATCTATCAAATGATATAAAAACATCTCTATCTCTAGAAGACACTTATACTATTAATAGATTAGAAAAAGAATCTAATATTAGAAACATTAAAAATATTAAAAATCTAACTATAACATATAAACTAAAAAGTCAAACAACTAGTTATTATCCATCAAACTTAGTCGAAGATCTTAACTATCAAGTAATTAAAATTGAAAATGATATCTTAACTAGTTATTCTAATTTATATAATAAAATAAAACTAACTAAAAGTTTAGATAATTTAATAAAATATGGTATTACAACTAAAGAATTATCAATATTAAACAATAACTACCAAATAGATTATTTAAAATATGACCATAAATATAGCAAAATAGATAAATCTGATTATTATAATTATATAAATAATAACTTAGTTATGTCTTATTCTACTATGGATAATTATAATAAATGTGCTTTTAGATATTACTTAGCTAATGTCCTAAAGATAGATATCTATGATGATACTTTTATTGCCTTTATTGGTAGTTTATTTCATCATATCTTAGAGATAGGTTTACTAAATGATATTGATGTAAATATAGAAATAGATAATTATATAAAAGATAGTAATAGAGAACTATCCAATAAAGAAAAATTCTTTGTAAATAAAATAAGTAAAGATATTGAATTTGTTCTAAAAACAATTCGTAAACAACTAAACTATAGTAATCTAGATAAAATATTATTTGAAGAAGAAATAAAAGTAGTAAAACAAGAAGATATAACTATCACATTTAAAGGCTTTATTGATAAAATAATGTATCAAGAAAGACAAAATGAAGTAATAGTAGCCTTAATAGATTATAAAACAGGCTCAGCAGACATTAAATTAGAAAACACTATTTATGGACTAAGTTTACAATTACCAGTATATCTATATTTAGCTAATCATAAGTTTAAAAATGTCAAATTTGCCGGTTTCTATCTCCAACATATTCTACAAAATGAAATATCTATTGATAAAAGTAAAACATATAATCAGAAGAAAGAAGATAATCTTAAGTTAGAAGGGTACTCCAATAGTGATGTCAACATTTTAAGAGAATTTGACAGTAATTATGAAAGTAGTAATATGATAAAAGGCATGAGATGTAAAAAAGATGGTAGTTTCTATAGCAATACTAAAGTACTAAATGATGACCAAATAAATAAATTAATTGATATTGTCGAAGATAACATTAAAAGTAATGCTACTAAAATTAGTAATGTAGAATTTGACATCAACCCTAAACAAGTAGGCTATGCCCCTGATAGTTTAATCGGATGCAAATTCTGTAAATTTAAAGATATCTGTTTTATGGATAATAAAGATATTATAATCTTAAAAGAGGAAAAAGACTTATCATTCCTAGGAGGTGAAGAAGATGCCTAGTTGGACTAAAGAACAATTACAAGCTATAAACGAAGAAGGACAAAATATTATAGTATCAGCTGGAGCCGGTTCAGGTAAGACAGCCGTTCTATCTGAAAGAGTATTAAGAAAATTAAAACAAGGAATTGATATTAATAGATTATTAGTACTAACATTTACTAACGAAGCCGCTGGTGAAATGAAAAATAGAATTAGAAAGAAAATTAAACAAGAACCATCCCTAAAAAAACAACTAGATTATCTTGATGCTTCATATATTACAACATTTGATAGTTATGCCGGCTCTATTGTCAAAAAATATCATTATCTCTTAAATATTCCTAAAAATATTACTATCATTGATAATGGTTTATTAGAACTTCAAAAAGACACAATACTAGATAATATTTTTGAATCTCTATATCAAAAACAAGATAATGATTTTACCAACCTAATTAATAATTTCTGCACTAAAGATGATAAAGAAATTAAAAATGCGATAAAGAAAATTAACAATTCCCTAAATTTACGCCTAGATAAAGATGAATATCTTGATAATTATAAATTAGATATTCCTAAGTATCTAAAACAATATAATGAACTACTACAGCATAAATTACTCGAACTAGAAAATATTCTATATCGATTAAGCTATTCATCTGATAGTACCTTCTATGAAAATATATCTATCACTTTAGAACCTCTACTAAAAAGTAGTAGTTATGATGAAATAGCCAATAACTTTGCTTTAGTAAGTTTACCAAGAATACCTAAAGATAGCGAAGATGATATTAAAAAATTAAAAGATGAAATATCAAAAATACTAAAAGAATTCGAAGCATTATGTCGATTCTCTAATGAAAAAGAAAGTGAAGAATCTTTAAAGCAAACCGAAGACTATATAAGAATTATTATAAAAATTATTAAAGAATATGATAGTCAAATAATGGAATTTAAAAGAAATAATAATGCTTATGAATTTACCGATATTGCCTTATTTGCCATTAAAATAGTTAAAGATAATGAAGAAATAAGAAAAGAATTACAAAACTATTATAATGAAATATTAGTTGATGAATATCAAGATACTAGTGATTTACAAGAAGCCTTTATTAACTTAATAGAAAACAATAACGTCTACATGGTTGGAGATATCAAGCAATCTATCTATCGCTTTAGAAATGCCAACCCAACAATATTTAAAAATAAATATGATAAATATGCTAACGCTGATGGTGGATTAAAAATAGACTTACTTAAAAACTTCCGTTCTAGAAGTGAAGTTCTAAATAATATTAATGAAATATTTAATTTAATTATGGATAATACTCTAGGAGGAGCGCAATATAGTGAATCTCATCAAATGGTATTTGGCAATACTACATATAATGAGCAAGGACTAACTAATCAAAATAATAATCTAGAAATATATAACTATCACTTAGAAGATAAAACATATTCTAAAGAAGAAGTTGAAGCCTTTATTATTGCTAATGATATAAAAAATAAAGTAGATAATCACTACCAAATATTTGATAAAGACACCTTAGAAGTAAAAGATATTACTTATTCTGATATCTGTATTATTATGGATAGAGGATCATCATTTCCATTATATAAAAAGATATTTGAATACCTACATATTCCACTATCTATATACCAAGATGAAAAACTAACTACTGAAACAGATATTATATTAATAAAAAATATTATAAACTTTATCTTAAAAATAAAAGAAAAGAAATATGATACAGAATTTAAATATTATTACACATCAATCGCTAGAAGTTATCTTTTTAGTTGTTCAGATAGTGAAATATTTAAAACATTTACTAATAAAGACTTCTATCATACAGAAATTTTTAAATTAAGTAAAGAAATAGCCGATAATTTAGAAGAACTAACTAATATAGAACTACTAAATAGCATAATTGATAAGTTTAATATCTATGAAAAAACAATTTTAGTAGGAGACATCGAAAGAAGTATGTATCGTATTCAAAACTTACAAAATATTGCCATGAATTTAGATAATTTAGGTTATAACCCATATCTATTTGGTGAATATCTAAAAGAAATGACTAATGGCAATAATGAAATAAGATACTCTCTAAATACTAAGAGTGGTAATAACGTAAAGATTATGAATATTCATAAATCTAAAGGTCTAGAATTTAATATTTGTTATTTTAGTGGTTTTCATAAAGAGTTTAATAAAGAAGATACTAAAGATAGATTTATATATGATAGTTCCTTAGGAATTATTACCCCATATTATAACGAAGGAATAGGTAGCACTATTCTTAAAGATTTATTTAAAGATAAATATAAACAAGAAGATATATCTGAACGTATTAGACTATTTTATGTTGCCTTGACAAGATGTAAAGAAAAAATGATTATGGTATGTTCGCTTGACGAAGAAAAGAATATTGTTGAAGACATTGTAGATACATCTATCAGAAGTAAATACAAATCCTTCTTAGATATTATTAACTCGATAAAAACAAAAATACCAAACTATATAAAATCTATTAACTTAGATGATATAAACCTATCTAAAGACTATAACATTGTTCTAAGTAATAATTATCAAGATAAAATAGAACAAGATAATACTATTATTAGTACTAAAGAAATATCTATTGACCAAGTTGAAGAACAAAAACAAAGAGCCTCTAAAATAAGTAATAAACTAATAAGTAAAGAAGAAGCTAAAAACATGGAATATGGTACTTATATGCACTATATATTTGAAACTGTCGACTTTAATAACCCAATATTAGATATTGAACCATTCTACTTAGATAAAATAATTAAATTTATCTCAGCAGTCGGTGATATAAAAGAAGCCCAAGTATATAAAGAATATGAATTTATATATACTAAAGATAATAAAGAATATCATGGTATTATTGACTTGTTACTAGAGTATGATGATAAAATAAAAATAATAGATTATAAATTAAAAAATACTACTGATAAAGCTTATTTAGAACAATTAAAAGTATATAAAGAATATGTAAGTAGTAAACTAAATAAACCAGTAAGTACTTATCTATATTCAATTATTGATGAAAAATTAGTACCTATTGCAGTATAAATATAAATATTATATAATTAAATAAGGTGATAACTATGAATGAAAAAGTACAAGATAGAATAAAAAACTTAGTAGATATTATAAATAAAGCTAACTATAACTATCATGTTTTAGATAACCCTGAAATATCTGACCAAGAATATGATAAATACTTAAAAGAATTATATTCTCTAGAAGAAAAATACCCTGAATATGTTCTACCAAACTCTCCCACAAAAAAAATAGGTGGAGAAGTAATTGAAGAATTTGCCAAAGTAGTCCATGACAAGCCAATGATGTCTTTATCTAACGTTTTTAACGAAGATGAAATACGGGCTTTTGATGCTCGAATTAGAAAAGAAGGTATTAACCCTAAGTATGTATGTGAATTAAAAATAGATGGTTTAAGTGTATCATTACGTTATCGAAATGGAGTATTATTAACAGGGGCTACTAGAGGAGACGGTATTACCGGTGAAGATATAACTCATAATGTTAAAACCATAAAAACAGTTCCCCTAAAACTAGAAAAAAATATTGATATTGAAGTTCGTGGCGAAATATATATGAGTAAAAAGACTCTTGAAGAATTAAATATTACTAGACAATTAAATGGGGAACCCGTTTTAAAGAATGCTAGAAATGCCGCTGCCGGATCTATCAGACAATTAGATAGTAAAATAACTGCCCAAAGAAAACTAGATACATTTATATATCATTTACCAAATCCTGAAGATTATAATATAAAGACCCATCACGAAGCTCTTAAATTTATGGAAGAACTTGGCTTTAAAACTAACCCTAACAATAGATTAGTAAACAACATTGATGAAGTAATAAATTACATTAAAGAAAAAACTGCTATAAGAGAAAGTTTACCATATGATATAGATGGCGTTGTCATAAAACTAGATAATATAGATGAACAACTAAAACTAGGTTATACCGCTAGATATCCAAAATGGGCAACAGCCTACAAATTCCCTGCTCAAGAAGTAATAACTAAATTAAAAGATATTATCTTCACAGTCGGAAGAACCGGTAAAATAACTCCTAATGCTGTTCTAGAACCTGCTATTGTCATGGGTTCAACAGTATCTAGAGCGACTCTTCATAATGAAGATAATGTTATGGATAAAGATATAAAAATAGGGGATATGGTTGTTATTAGAAAAGCCGCTGATGTAATTCCTGAAGTAGTAAGACCTGTCCCAGAAAGAAGAACCGGCGCTGAAAAAGATTTTGTCATGATTGATAAATGCCCAATCTGTCAAACAAAACTAATAAAAAAAGAAGGCGAAGTAAACAGTTATTGTCCTAACAAACTATGTCCAGCTAGAGAAATAGAAAACTTAATTCATTATTCATCACGAGGTGCTATGAATATTGAAGGCCTTGGCGAAAGTATTATGGAAGAAATGTATAACGAAGGCTTTGTCAAAAACATAACTGATATATATGATATAAAAGATTATAAAAATAAATTAATGGAACTAGACGGTTATGGTGCTAAAAGTATTTCTAACCTAGAAAAATCTATTGAAAATAGTAAACAAAATTCTCTAGAAAGACTATTGTTTGCTCTAGGTATTAGACAAGTAGGAAGTAAAACCGCTAAAATAATTGCCAAGAAATATCAAAATATTGATAATGTTATTAATGCTAGTATTGATGAACTAAAAGAAGTGAAAGATATTGGCCCAACTATTGCCGAAAACATTTACGAATACTTCCATAGCGAAAAGAATATTGAAATAGTAAATAAATTAAAAGAACTAGGAGTAAATACTAACTATATTAATGATAGCACTCGAGAAGAAAACGATGAATTCGTTGACAAAACATTTGTCTTAACTGGTAGTTTATCTTCTATAACAAGAGATGATGCTAGTAAAATAATTGAAGAATTAGGTGGTAAAGTAAGTAGTTCTGTTAGTAAAAAAACATCTGTTGTTATTGTTGGAGCAGATGCTGGAAGCAAATATGACAAAGCTAAAGAACTAGGCATAACTATCTGGAGTGAAGAAGAATTCTTAAATAAAATTAAATAGGTGAAACAGTGAATAGTATTGAAATAAATATAACTAATCTAAATAGTGAACAAAATATCTATATCGATATTACAAAAATGCAAATAAATATTAATGGTAAAATTAAAACAATAACGGAAGACCAAATAAATAGTTTACTAAGAATAATAAGAACTTGGTCAAATAGTAATAGTGCTAAAATACTAGATGACCAAAAGTTTAGTATAATAATTGATAACAAAGAAGTAATTACCGGCAGTACTATACTTCAAGATAATTATATCGAATTAGAAAGTTGGATTAATGAATTATGATTACCGAAACTATATCTCAAAGATTTAATGCATCAATAATAATAAGAGAAAAACTTCCCCAAATAATTGAAGCATTTGTTAACTTCTATGGTGAAGAAGAACGAGACTATATTGAAGACAAGTTTAAAAAAGTGTTTATAGTAAGTTATGGTAGTCCTAAAAGTTATGAAAGAATAATAGAGAAAAACGATAAAAAAGTAAAAGACTATTTAGAAGAAAAGTTATTAGCAGATTTAAAAATTCCGAGAAACTTAAAGCATAGATTTTTAGAATCTTTATTTGGAGAACATGAAATATTTAATAATGAAGCCCCAATTGAAGAATATATTAAATATTTAAAT
>DJPK01000064.1 GCA_002438545.1 Caryophanales bacterium UBA6414 | reverse complement strand
TCGCACACATAAAGTAAATATAGTTAAAATATAACATCTATATTTATTTTTTTATTCTCTTTAAGTCTTAGTAAATTATTATCTATTTCTTCTTTTATTTCTTCATTATACTTTGGATGCCTTTCAATAGTAATAACTAATTCTTTTATTTTTGGTATCATTTCATCATTTAATTCTTTTAAATATTCTTCGACATAAATATATAATAATAAGATAGATGATTCAATAATATCATTACTACTTGCTATAGATAAATAGTTGATAGCTTTATTTATATCTTTTACTAATACTACATCTCCGGTTAGATAGAAATATTTAGCTAGGTTATAGTAAGCATATGGATAAATATTATCAATAGGAGACTCCAAAGCTTTATTATAAAGTTCAAATGCTTTATCTAAATTAATACTTACATATATTCCTTTACGGTAGTATTCTCCTAGAGTATTTAGAGCATAAGACTCACCAAGAAGAGAAGACTTTTCAAAGTAATAGAAGGCTTTTTGATAATCTTTCATATCTTCATATATTTTACCTAAGTTATTATAAGCATAAACATAGTTATATGAGGCAGCTTCTTCATATAAAGACTTTGCCTTCTTAATATCTTTCTTTACATATAAGCCCTTTTTGTACATATTACCTAATAAATTAATGGATGCTACATTACCTAATTTAATAGCTTTATTTAAATATTCATAAGCCAACTTTAAATCTTTATTTGTTTTATTACCAATATTACTGTTAATTAACATTTTAGCCATCATATAATAACTACTAGGATGATCTTTGAGAGATGCTTCTTTAAAGTATTTATAACTTATATCATATCTAGGGTATCCTTTAATATATCCTTTGTATTCATTGCTACCTAATTCATATAAAGCATATGGGTTATTATTCTTGGCAAGAGTGGTTAAAGAGTAGTTATAGTTAATGCCTTCACTTAGTTTAAGATTTAAATATTCTTCTAACTCTTTAGGAGATACTAATGTATTACTTAGAAGATTTTCTATTATTTCTTTTTTTAAGTTATCTTCATATATGGGTTGTTTTTTATTTAAGATAATAAAGAATAGTATTTGAGTAAGGGCTTCATATAAATTATTATTATTTATTAAATATAGTAAATTACTAGATAATTCTTTAGATACTTCTTTATCATTTTTACTTATATTATATAACTTTATAGTTATTGTTTTTAATATACTATTATTATTTATTATATCTATCTTTTCATTCTTAGATAGGCTTGTATAGATATTACCAGTTATTATGGTTAACAAATTAATTATTATATCTAGCAGAATATATTTATCTTTTTGATATTTCTTTTTATATATTATGTATTGTTGTTTATATTCATTATTTATACTTCTTATACCAATACAGTAGTTATTTACAGTAGTATCATTTATATTATTAGTATTAAATAGAGCATTAAATACTTCTGTTTGCATAGCACTAGTTTTATTAATAGTGTTTTCTTTTATTATTCTAGTAAAATTACCTAGGGATAGATGATTATCATTATTATTAAATTTTATATATTTTTTCATAATTACCTCATCTTTATTATATCATAAGTGTGGATTTTAGTAATAATATTTATTTCTAGTGTGGATTTATAATACTTATAATATTTATTTATTAGTAATATAATGATATTAGAAAGGTGATGTTATGAAAAAGTTTATGAAAAATTATAAGTCTAGTATTATATTAGTTATATCAGTTATTATTGGTACGATTATAGGACTTATATTTAAAGAGAAAGCTAGTATTCTTAGTCCTTTAGGAGATATGTTTATTAATATGCTTTTAGTAGTTGTAGTACCACTAATATTTCTTTCAATAACGGTATCTATATCAAAGATTAAAAGTGCTAAAAGACTTGGTAAGATTATGATTACGACAATAATTACTTTTATTATTACTTCTTTAGTAGCAGTAGTAGTAGGATTTGTTTCAACATATAAGATTAATTTAGTTGATACTGAGAGAGTTAATGATATTAAGAGTAGTTTAATAGAGGATACAAAAATAGAAGAGCTTAATATATTAGAGAGGACTGCTAAAACACTTACAGTTAGTAAGTTTAGTGATTTGCTTAATACAGATAATTTAATAGCTTTATTAGTATTTTCTGTTATATTTGGAGTAGCTATTAATATGGCTGGTAAAATGGGAGATAAGGCTAGAGAGGTATTAGAATCTTTTAATGAAGTTATTATGAAGGTTGTTAATATTATTATGTATTATGCGCCGGTAGGTTTTATGTGTTGTACAGCTTCTTTGGTTGGTACTTTTGGTAGTGCTATAGCTGTCGGATATATTAAGACTTTTGTTATATATACGATAGTATGTTTATTATTTTACTTTATTATGTATACAATATATGCTTTTATGGCTGGGGGAGTCAAGGGTATTAAGAGATTTTGGAAGAATGCAATACCGGCTAGTTTGACTTCGATTGCAACGTGTTCATCAGCAGCATCTATTCCGGTAAACAGTGAATGTGCGAAAAAGATAGGAGTACCTGATGATATAGCTGAAACAGTAATACCTCTGGGGACTAGTTTTCATAAAGATGGTTCAATTATTGGTAGTGTTTTTAAAATTATGTTTTTAGTATGCTTATTTGGTACTGATATTAGTGGTTTTGGAGGTATTAGTAAGGTACTATTAGTAGCTTTAGTGGCAACACTTCTTGTTACGGCAGTTCCTATTGGTGGGGGAACAATATCAGAAATGATGATTCTAGCAATGATGGGATATGGAACAGGAGCACTTCCAATACTTACGATTATTGCTACTATTATTGATGCACCGGCTACAATGCTTAATGTTGTTGGTGATTTATCTAATTCAATGGTTGTGGCTAGAGTAGTTGATGGTAAGAATTGGATGAAAAGATAGTATTAGCCTCTAGTTTATTCTAGGGGTTTTAATATTTGTAATTTTATTTTATAATGGGTAAAATATCCTCTTTTTCTTTA
>DJPK01000015.1:9206-12341 GCA_002438545.1 Caryophanales bacterium UBA6414 | reverse complement strand
GACATAGTAGAATTATATACTAAGTATAAAAATAATGAACAAGATATTGAAGCCGCTAAAGAAATGTTAAAAGATAAAGATATGATGGAATATGCTAGAGAAGAAATAGATTCTCTAGAAGAAACAAAAAAGAATCTTGAACATGAATTAGAAATTAAATTACTTCCACATGATCCTAATGATGAAAAGAACGTAATTGTTGAAATAAGAGGCGCTGCTGGTGGTGATGAAGCCAATATTTTTGCCGGTGATTTATTTGACATGTATACTCACTATGCTAATAACAATAATCTTAAAATAGAAGTATTAAACGCTATCGAAGGAACAGCCGGTGGCTACTCTCAAATAGAGTTTATGGTTAAAGGTGAAGCGGCTTATTCAAAACTAAAATATGAAAGTGGTGCTCACAGGGTACAAAGAGTTCCTGCTACTGAATCACAAGGTAGAGTGCACACATCAACAGCCACAGTTCTAGTAATGCCAGAAGCCGAAGAATTTGATTTTGAACTAGATGAAAGTGAAGTAAGAGTAGATATTACAAGAAGTAGTGGTTGTGGTGGTCAAGGAGTAAATACGACTGATTCTGCCGTTCGTTTAACCCATATACCAACAGGAATTATCGTATATTCTCAAACTGAAAGAAGCCAAATTAAAAATAAAGAACTTGCTTTTAAGATACTTAAGACTAGACTTTACGATTTAAAATTAAGAGAACAAGAAGAAGCTGCTAGTGCTGAGAGAAGAAGTAAAATAGGTACTGGTGACCGTAGTGAAAAGATAAGAACATATAACTATCCACAAAATAGATTAACCGATCATCGTATTGGCTTTACTTCCATGAATCTAGATAGAATAATGGCTGGCGACTTAGGCGTTGTAATCGAAGCTCTAATAACAGAAGACCAAAAAAGAAAACTAGCTGACCACGAATAATACGGAGTATATTATGAAAGAAAATATCGAGTATTTAAAAAAATACTTACAAGATAAAGATATTGATACCGCTATTAAAGAATTAGAAAGTGGTATACCAGTTCAATATATAGTAGGTAACGTTGATTTCTATGGCAACACAATAAACGTTAATAAAAATGTTTTAATACCAAGATTTGAAACAGAGTTATTAGTCGATAAAACTATAAAGTATATTAAAACTAATTTTAAACACCATGTGGATATTCTAGACATTGCTACTGGTAGTGGATGCATTGCTATCACTCTAAAAAAAGAAATTGACTCCACTGTTGATGCCTCAGATATATCTAAAGAAGCCTTAAAAGTAGCCCAAGAAAATGCCCTAAATAGCAAAGTAGATATTAATTTTATAAATAGTGATATGTTAACTAATATAACAAAAAAATATGACATCATAATTAGTAATCCCCCTTATTTAACTAAGGAGGATGATATTATAGATATCGTAAGAAATAATGAACCAGAAATAGCACTATATGCTAAAGATAATGGCCTATATTACTATGATGTTATATTAAAAAACATAAAAAATAATCTTAAAGATAAATATCTTATTGCTTTTGAAATAGGATATACTCAAGGCGAAGCCATAAAAAATCTTGCTTTAAAATACTTAGATAACATAAATGTAAAAATTGAAAAGGATTATAGTAGTAAAGATAGATTTGTATTTATTGAACCTAAAATATAAGAGATACTTAAATTTCTTATATTTTTTTGTTTAGAATTTAAAAATTTGTTCCAATATATACTAGGTGATATAAATGAAAAAAATCATAGCCATAATATTATTTATTGTAGTATTATTTACCATATATAACAAAGTATTTGCTAATAATATCGAAACTGATAACTCCCTAATTAGATTAAGAGTAATACCTAATAGTAATTCTGTCGAAGACCAAAGTATGAAAGAATTAGTAAGATCATACTTAGAAAAAGACTTTTTCCCCTTAATAAATGAAGAAGATACCCAAAATGAAATAAGAGAAAAAATTATTAATAACTTAGATAAAATGGATAATGATATTCATACTATCTTTAAAACTAATAACTATGATAAAAAGTTTACTATTAGTTATGGTTATAATTACTTTCCCCAAAAAGAACAATATAACGAAACATTTCAAGAAGGATATTATGAATCTTTAGTAATATCCATTGGTAGTGCTGAAGGAGATAATTTCTGGTGTATGTTATTTCCTAACTTCTGTATGTTAGAAGGTAATAATAAAGAAGAAGTAAAATATGACTTTATCTTATCAAAAATACTATCTAAATTTATGAATTAAAATAAATTAACCTTAATAAAATATATTAAGGTGATGGAATGAAACCCTTATTAACAACTATATTAGTAGGAATCAGTCTAAGTATGGATGCCTTTTCTTTATCATTAGCTTATGGCACAATAAACTTAAATAAACGCCAAAAGCTAACTTTATCCTTAATAGTAGGAGCTTACCATTTTACTATGCCCTTAATAGGACTCTTTTTTGGAAGTGTTATTGAAAAGTATATAATTATTAACTTTAATATCTTAGTATCCTTAATATTTGTCTTAATTGGTGTAAACTTAATTATGTCCTCATTTAAAGAAGAAAAAACAACATTCTTAGTAGGAATAGTAGGATATCTAACCTTTGGCTTATCTGTAAGTCTTGATAGTTTAACCACCGGAATAGGCTTAAATGCCATCAATAATAACTATCTTCAAGTATCAACAATATTTGCTATATCTAGTTTAACATTTACCTATCTAGGACTAAAACTAGGTAATATTTTAAGTGAAAAAATTGGCTATTATGCCACAATAGCAGGAGGAATATTACTAATTATTCTAGGAATTTACTATTTAATATAGAAAAAAATTGACAAACTGCCTATTTATAGACTAATATAAAATTAACCAAACTAGTAATTATACATAGACTATGGTAGGAGGTAGTTATGCCTAGAATAAAAATAGAAGGTGGACATAAATTAACAGGAGAAATAAACATAAGTGGTGCTAAAAATAGTGCAGTAGCATTAATACCCGCAGCCATATTATGTGATGAAGAAGTAGTAATAAATAATGTCCCAAATATATCAGATATTGATGATTTAGAAAATATCTTACTTCATCTAAATGCTAAAATAAATAGAGAATATGAAACA
>DJPK01000015.1:566-9066 GCA_002438545.1 Caryophanales bacterium UBA6414 | reverse complement strand
ATTAATCTACATTTAAAAGGTTTTGAATTATTAGGAGCTACTATTGAAGAAAAAGATGATTATTTTTTAATTGAAGCTAAAGAATTAAAAGGTAATAAAATATACTTAGATTTTCCAAGTGTTGGTGCAACTATTAACATTATGCTAGCGGCTGTTAAAGCCAATGGTACTACTACTATTGAAAATGCTGCTAAAGAACCTGAAATAAGTAATATTGCAACATTCTTAAATAATATGGGTGCTAAAATAACCGGTGCTGGCACAAGTATTATCCAAATAGAAGGAGTAAACAAACTTCATAAAGCGTATCACGAAGTAATACCTGATCGTATTGAAGCCGGTACATATATAATTATTGCTAGCCTAATAGGAGAAAATCTAAAAGTATCAAAACTAATTCCGAGTCATTTAGAATCATTAACATCTAAATTAAAAGAGTCTGGTGTTGATATGGAGATAGGACCCGATTATGTCCAAATTAATAACACAACTAAGCATAAAAAAATCGATATTACAACCCTCATTTATCCCGGATTCCCAACTGATTTACAACAAATAATGACTCCATATTTATCAACATGTCAAGGTTGTTCAACAATCGAAGAAACTATCTATGAAAATAGATTCCAAAACATTAAAGAATTAGAAAAAATGGGCCTAAAAGCCAAAGTATCTAGTGATAACAAACAAGCCAAAATATATGGTATAACTAAATTACATGGCGCTGATGTTTGTTCAACTGATTTAAGAGGAGGTGCCTCACTACTAGTTGCCGCCCTAATCGCCGAAGGCACAACAACAATCGATAATATTAACTATATCTTAAGAGGTTATGATAAAATAGTCGAAAAGTTAAAATCCGTAGGTGCTAAAATAGAACTAATATAAATATATTTAAATATAAGGAGATATTCCTATGAAAAAAATAATATTTATATTAGTTCTTTTTCTATCATGTTATCTTATCTATAAATTAACTATTAATAATAAATTATCTTATCTATCTATTGGTGATGGCTTATCTAAAGATAATACTTATACCTACTATTTAAAAGAATATTTAGAAAGTAAAAATAAGTTATCATCATATAATACTACTTATACAAATAATGATTATCGAATAACTGATTTACTAAGGATAATTGAATATAATGAAGAAGAAATAGTTAACAATAAACCATTATCTATTCACAAACTATTAAAAGAATCAGATATTATAACCCTATCTATAGGTATGAATGAATTATATTATAAATTAACTATTAATACTGATAATATATATTCTTATATAGATGAAATGATGGAAGATATGTCAAAACTATTTCATGAAATAAATAAATATAACCACAAACAAGTTTTTGTCTTAGGATACTATAATATTACTAACAATAATCAAGATATATTTAACTATGCTAATATAAAATTAAAAAATCTCTGTCTTAAAGAAGGATACACTTATATACCACTAAATAGTATCCTAAATGATAAAATATACTTCCAAAATGATAATAAAATATATCCAAATAAGTTAGGATATCAGCAAATTTATAAAAAAATAGTTGAAAAAATCAAAAATTACTGATATAATACCAATTGTATTTAAATTACTATGACATTTGTCATGGCGGAAGGAGAGAAAATAATGAAGAAAAATATTCATCCAAATTATGTAGAAGCAACAGTAACATGTGCTTGTGGTAATACATTTAAAACTAAATCTACAAAAAGTGAAATAAACGTTGAAGTTTGTTCTAAATGCCACCCATTCTATACAGGTACACAAAGTACATCAAGTAGAAAGGGTCAAGTAGATAAATTTAATAAAAAATATGGTTTTGACAAGAAAACCGCTTAACTACTATTTATTAGTAGTTTTTTTCTTTACATATAAAATAAAATTAAATATCTGAGGCCAAGTAAGTAGACAATAATTATAATGTTTGATAGAATAAAATTAGAAAGAAGATGATATAAATGAGAATAGGAATAGCCAATGACCATCGTGGCGTAGATGCTAAAGAAATAATTTCAAAGTATCTTATTGAAAAAGGTTATGGTGTAGTTAACTATGGAACTGACACTAAAGATGCTGTTGATTTCCCTGATTATGCTTATAAATTAGGTAAAGGAGTATTAAATAAAGAAGTAGACTTAGGTATTGCTATCTGTGGCACTGGTATTGGTATGAGTATTGCTTTAAATAAAATGAAAGGAATATATTGTGCTAAAGTTAGTAAAGAAAGTGAAGCAGTTTTATCTAAAGCCCATAATAATGCTAATGTAATAGCCATATCTGAAGAAACAGATAAAGACTTAATGCTAAGTATTATCGATAAATTTGTTAGTACTCCATTTTCTAATATTGATCGATATATAAATAGAAATAATAAAATAAAGGATATCGAAAATAATGGCTAAATTAATACTTTACTTAATGATAATACCACTAACTGTATGGACATCTGATAGTCTAAATATTAGTGGCATATTTAAAAAGAATAAAGTTTTACAAGCTAGAATATTTTATATTATGCTAGTACTTATTATCTCTTATCTCTTAGTAGAATTCCTCTATGATTTTCTACATGTCTTAGGATAATAAACTATTCGACAAATAATAACAAAAATATATTAATATAAGGAATAAAATATTATTAGGAAGTGATATAGTGAAAAAAATAATAATCTTCACCCTAATAATTATAATTATCCCTTTTTTTATTATTGCTATATATAATTTAGACAAAGCAGAAGAGATAGAATTAAATTATATTAATAATACCACTATTAGAGTTAAAAGACTAAAAACTGATACTATTGAAACAATTCCATTAGAGTCATATATTGTTGGAGTTCTAGCGGGTGAAATGCCTATCTATTTTGAAAAAGAAGCTCTAAAAGCTCAAGCTGTTGCCTCTAGATCGTATGCTATTAAAAGAATTGAATATAATAAAGATAAAGACTATGATGTCGTAGATAGTATAATGAACCAAGTATATCTAGATGAAGACTATCTAAAAGAAGCTTGGGGCAATAACTATGTCGTAAATATTAATAAATTAAGAAGTGCAGTTAACGAAACAATTGATGAATGTTTAACATATGACGATAAAGTAATCGACGCTTTATTTTTCTCAACTAGTAATGGTTATACTGAAGATGCTGACTTAGTTTTTAATCTTAATCTCCCATATTTAAAAAGTGTTGAAAGTAAATGGGATGAAAAAGAATCAAGTGCTTTTTCTACTACTACCGTAATTTCATTAAATAAATTTTATGATAAATTAAATCTAAAATATAATAAAGAATTAAAAGTAGAAATAATTAAAAGAAGTCCTACTAACAGAGTACTAGAACTAAAAATTAATAATCAAAAGTTTACCGGTAAAGACTTATATAATAGCCTATCCTTACGCTCAACTGACTTTATTATTACTCAAATAGGTACTAATGTATTTATTGACATGAAAGGATATGGTCATGGTGTTGGTATGAGTCAATATGGTGCACTAGGTATGGCTAAAGAAGGATATAGCTATAAAGATATTTTAAGTCATTATTATCAAAATACTACTATAAAAAAATATAATAATTAAAAAAATAGTATAATTTCTCTATTTTAGTAAAAACTTAAAATAGAGGTGAAAGAAATGATAAAAAGAAAATTAAAAAGTTTTGTAGTTCCCGCAATATATAGTGTAGCTATTGTTATCTCAATATTTAGTATGTACTTAATTAAAAATATCTTTACTAAAAATATGGCTGGTAATAAAAATGAAGTAAAATATGTTGATAACGAAATAACTGGTGTTGATACCATAATACCTGTTATTAGTACTAGTACTAGTATAATTAAACCATATACTAATAATGATGTAAAAATAGTTAATAACTTTTATAATTATCAGGCAGATGCTGAAAGCCAACAAAAATCTATTCTTTACTATGAAAATACTTATATGCAAAACTCTGGCGTAGATTATGCTATGGATAGTGAATTTGATGTTGTATCTATCTTAGACGGTACTGTTATTAAAGTTGAAGAAAATGATATTCTAGGAGTTATTGTTGAAATAAGACATACTAATGACTTAATAAGCATCTATCAAAGCTTAAAAGATGTCTCAGTTAAAGTAGATGATAAAGTTGTTCAAGGACAAATAATTGCTAAAAGTGGAACTTCTAATATTAATACTTCTCTAACTAATCATTTACATTTTGAACTATATCATAAAGGAATGATAGTTAATCCAGAAGACTATTATAATAAATTACTAGGAGATTTATAGGCATTATCTGCCTTTTTTAATATAACTACTTGGCACAATAAATAAATATTCATAAAAACACTAGATTTAATAGGAAAAATTAACAAAATATGGTAAAATATACGAAGGAAGGTGATATTATGTTCAACAAGGATATTGGTATTGATTTGGGAACAGCAAACGTATTAATTTATATAAAAGGACAAGGCATAGTATTAAATGAACCATCAGTCGTAGCTATGGATTCAGATACTAAAAAAGTATTAGCAGTTGGAAGTGAAGCTAGAGAAATGTTAGGCCGAACACCAGGTAAAGTAAAAGCTATTAAACCAATGAAAGATGGTGTAATAGCAGATTTTGAAACAACTGATATCATGCTAAACTATTTTATAAAAAAAGTAAATGGAAAAAGTTTCTTTTCAAGACCAAGAATATTAATATGCTGTCCATCAAATATTACCCAAGTAGAAAAAAATGCTATTAAAGAAGCTGCTGAAAGAACCGGTGCTAAAAAAGTATTCTTAGAAGAAGAACCTAAAGTAGCCGCTATTGGAGCTGGTATGGATATATCTAAACCAAGTGGTAATATGGTTATTGATATTGGCGGTGGAACAACTGATATTGCTATATTATCTCTAGGAGGTATCGTAAATAGTGCTTCCATTAGAATAGCCGGTAATGCATTTGATAATGATATAATAAAATATATTAAAGATAAATATAAACTATTAGTAGGAGAAAGAACAGCAGAAGAAATAAAAATAAATATTGGTACAGTATTTCCCGGCAATAGAAATGAAAAAATGGAAGTACGTGGTAGAGACCTAGTAACCGGACTGCCTCATAGTATAACTCTAACTTCTGATGAGGTAGAAGAAGGCTTAAGAGAAAGTGTTTATACTATCATTCATGCCGCTAAAGGAATATTAGAACAAACTCCTCCGGAATTATCAGCTGATATTATTGATAAAGGTATTGTTTTAACCGGTGGTGGATCACTCGTTGATGGCTTTAACCAATTATTAGCTCAAGAATTAAAAGTACCAGTATTCACTGCTGAAAGCCCACTTACTTGTGTTGCTGAAGGTACTGGAGTATTACTAGATAATTTATATATGTTAAATAGATAAAAGAAAAGACCACGAACATGGCCTTTTTATTATGCATTATTTTATAAAATTATTTTGTTTAAGTTTACTAACAATCTTTTCTTCCGTAGCTTCTCCAACAATTCTATTAGCTCTTGTACTTTCTGTACCATCTTTAATAAATAATGTTGAAGGAGTATCAGAATAAGATACATATTTTTTTAATTCTTCTGTCTCTTTATCACTAAGTATGTCAACATCTATATAGTATGTCTTAATTTTATATTTTTTAGATATACTTCTTAAAACAGGCTTATAACTAATACAATGAGTACATTCAGTTTGACTAATTACTAAAACAAAGTTCTCTTTATTATTAAACTTCTCCATAACATCATCATATTTTAATTCAAATAACCCATACTTGCTACTCTTACTATTAACAAATAATAAAATGCCAAGTATCACAACAAGTACAATAGTACATATAATAGTTAAATTTTTCTTCATAACATCACCCATGTACAATAATAACACATAATTAATAAAATTGTAAAAAAAATCTTTTAATTCTCAAAAAAAAATGATATAATCAAAATATAATAGGATTGGAGGAAACAAAAATGAATAATTTGTCAAAAACTATAAAGAAAGTGTTAGGTAACAAAAATACGGTAACAATAATTGGTGTACTATTATGTATTATAGTTTTATATATAGGATATAATATGCGTATTAACCAAAAAACTAAACTAGTAAAAGTATATTATGCCAAGGAAACTATTCAACCTAAAACTCAAATTACAGAAGACATGATCGGCACTGCTGAATTACCTGAAGCCTTTTTAACAGGAGAATATTATAAAAGTCTTAATGATATTGAAGGTAAATATTCTAATTATAATTCTATTATACCAGCTGGTAGTTTATTCTATACTGCTCAAGTTGTAAAAAAAGATGAATTACCTGATTCAGTATTATATAATATAGAGGAAGAAAACACTATATCATATGTAAGAACGGATGTTGAAAGTAGTTATGGTAACATAATTATGCCAACAAATTATGTTGACATTTATGTTAAAATGACCAACAGCGATGGTAAAATAGTATATGGTAAATACATGGAAAACTTAAAAGTATTATCAGTTAAAAATAGTGAAGGTCAAAATGTATTTGAAAATACTGATAATGTAAGAACACCAAGTTATATATATTTTGCAATGCCAGAAGCAGAGTATCTAACATTTACTATGTTAAAGTATTTACAAGAGGAAAAAGAAGAATCATTCATTGAAATAGTTCTTGTCCCTAATGGAACAAAATATGAGGATACGCCTAATGTTAAAGTATCAGGAAAATATATAACTGATTATATTATGGATAATATTGAAAAAATAGATTATCAAGATGAATTATTTCAAAATTATTTAGCAAGAGTAGAAGAAAATATAAACCAACTAAAAGAAAATAATTAAACTGAGGTGATGAATATGGACAATTCTTTTGCCCAGGTCGATTTTGGCCCATTAAAACCATTGTTAGAAAATGACGATATTACCGATATATCATATAGTAATAATGGCCAAGTATGGCTAAAAACTTTATCAAAAGGTGTATATCGAATAGAAAATACTGGTGTTGATAATACATTAATAGAAAAAATAGCCTTTCAGTGCGCTAACAGTATGGGGAAAAGCTTTAACATGGCCAATCCATTCCTAGATGCTGAAAGTGCTGAACTACGTATGAACTTCGTTCATGACTCTATTGCCAGAAATGGAATAGCCTTACTAATAAGAAAAACACCAGCCAAAATAAGATTACAAAAAGATAAAATAATAGCTGAGGATTACATTAGACTAGATATCCATGACTTTCTTCTTAAATGCGTTGAAGGGCACTGTAATATTCTAGTAAGTGGTGAAACTGGTTCTGGTAAAACAGAGTTTGTTAAGTATTTAGCAGCTCATACCAAAGAAAATGAAAAAATAATAACTATTGAAGATACTCTAGAACTACACTTAGATAAAATATTTCCAACAAGAGACATTGTTGCTATGAAAACCAACAACATTGCCTCATATTCTGATGTTCTAGTGACATGTATGCGTCAGAATCCTCGCTGGATATTATTATCCGAAGTAAGAAGTGCGGAAGCAGTTATGGCTGTTAGGAACTCAATTTCATCAGGACACAATATTTTATCAACAATTCACTCCGATAGAGCTTCATCAATTCCTAGTAGATTATATAGTTTGCTAGAAACCAATCAAGATATTGATCAATTCTTAAAAAGTATTCATAGATATGTTCAACTAGGAGTTCACATTAAAGGATACTATAGTAAAGAATATCAACGCTTCCATCGTGAAGTATCGGAAGTGGTTGAGTTTTATGTAGATGATGAAAATAATGCTCAAACTAATGTCATATATAAGAAAAATCCTAATGGTAAGATAACATTAAAAAATCCAACAAAATATCTATTAGGATACCTAGAAAGTCAAGGTGTTATCTTACAACCAGATATCTTAGTTAAAGAAGAATTTAAACCAATGACTAATGATGATTATAAAGTAGATATGTCAACTACAACAAATTATACCTCTATCAACAAACCTGTGGATAGACCAAATATTAACCCAGTTAATCAAACACATATCAATATGCCTAATCCTAACACTGCATATCAAACCGTTAATAATAAAAATGTAAATAATCCAAATATGTATAACAATTATGGACAAATAAATAATAATCAAAATAATTAAGAAAGTAGGTGGTAGTGATGATAGAATTTATTATAATAGGTGTAATATTACTATTTGTTGTATTATATCGTTCCTCAAATGGAGAAAGTGTCTATAAGTTTGTAAAGAAACAAACAACGATAGCATATGAAAAGTATGCACCATATTCTTATAAAGAAATGAGTGCTAAGATTAAAGAATTAGGTTTACAATTTACTAAAAAGCAATATCTTATTCAAATAATATTCTTTGCAGGATTTGCTGGATTAGTTGGATATTTCTATTTCTATAGCTTATTTGTAGCTATTATATATGCTGTAATAGCAGTTGCTACAATTCCATACCTTACATATTTAAGATGTAAAAGACAATATAGTGAATATATATTTGA
>DJPK01000015.1:0-539 GCA_002438545.1 Caryophanales bacterium UBA6414 | reverse complement strand
CAAATTCAAGTATACACAAGTAATACTATAATGGAATATGCTTCAACTCAATCATTCGTAAAATCACTTGAAGGAGTTGTTCAATCAGGAGTATTAGAAGATCCAGTATTATCTGATGTTAAAGTAATGATAGCTTTAGCATATGAAAAAGGTGATGTTTATGAATCAATTAAATATATGAATTCAAAATATCCATACTATATGGTAAAAAATATGCACCAACTATTCTTACAAGTAACCAAAGAAGGTGCTAGAAATACTGCTGAAACATTTGATAATATGTTAAATGATATTGATGTTCTAGTTGAAGGTGTATATCGTGATAGACTAGATAGACAACAATTCCATCGTCAATTTTTATTATTTGGTTTTGCCTTATATTCATTAATAGTTCTTATTCAATTATTAATAGGAGTAGAAGGCTATATAGATTTAATAGATGGTGTATTAATTAAAATATTAGTACATGGAGTTGTATTCATTAATACATTCTTCTTATTAAAAGGAGAAAAATATTATAATGAGAATGTGGGGGCTGA
>DJPK01000075.1 GCA_002438545.1 Caryophanales bacterium UBA6414 | reverse complement strand
ATATCAATATAGATCTCTTAATCTTTATCTAGTTTTCTTATATACTTTTTTATACTCGCCACTCTTAATATCATTTATCCAATCTTCATTAGCAAGATACCAATTAACTGTATCCCTAATACCATCATCAAAATTATAAGATAAACTCCAACCTAATTCTCTTTCTGACTTAGATGAATCAATAGCATATCTTAAATCATGACCAGGGCGATCAGTTACAAATTCTATTAAATTTTCTGGCTTATTTAATTGTTTTAATATTGTTTTAACAACTTCTAAATTAGTTCTTTCAGAATGTCCACCTAAATTATATACTTCTCCATCATGACCTTTTTTAAGTATTAAATCAACACCAACATTATGATCATGAACATGAATCCAATCACGAACATTCTCACCCTTACCATATACAGGTATTTTTTCATCTCTTAAAGCTTTACTAATAACAACAGGAATTAATTTTTCAGGGAATTGATATGGGCCATAATTATTTGAACATCTAGATATAGTTATAGGTAAACCAAATGTTCTATGATATGCCATAACTAATAAATCTGCTGATGCTTTAGAAGCTGAATAAGGACTAGATGCCTTAATAGAATTGTCTTCTCTAAATAATAAATCAGGTCTATCAAGTGGTAAATCACCATACACTTCATCAGTTGATATTTGATGATATCTAACTATACCATACTTACGACAAGCATCCATAAGTACTTGTGTCCCTAAAATATTAGTCTTTAAAAATATTTCTGGATTCTTAATAGAATTATCAACATGACTCTCAGCAGCAAAATTAACTACATAATCAAAATGTTCTTTCTCAAATAGTCCATAAACTAATTCTCTATCTGTTATATCTCCACAAACAAATTCAAAATTATCTCTACTCTCTAAACTCTTAATATTATTATAATTTCCTGCATATGTAAGAGCATCTAAACATACAAACTTATCATTAGGATAAGTACTAGTCATATAATGCAAAAAATTACTTCCAATAAAACCGGCTCCCCCAGTTACTAAATAATTCATATTACTTTTCCTTTCTAAGTACTCTTATATATCTTTTAGTAGCATCTTTCCAATCAGGTAATCTTGCTAATCCTTCTTCATCTAATTTATCTTTACTTAATCTAGAATTTAAAGGTCTCTTAGCTAAAGTTACATAATCTTTAGTTAAAATAGGATTAACTCTAATATCTATTCCACTAACTTCAAATATATATTTAGCAAATTCATACCAACTACAATATCCTTCATTAGTAGCTTGATATATACCACTCTTATTTTTATTAACCATATCTACTAATAATCTAGCCAAATCATAAGTATAAGTAGGACTACCAACTTGATCAGAAACAACACTTATTTCATCTCTACTACTAGCTAATCTTAACATTGTCTTAACAAAGTTCTTCCCATTAATACCAAATACCCAAGAAATACGAACTATTAAATTATTACTATTCTTCATAACTTCTTGTTCTCCTAAATACTTAGTATATCCATAATAATTAATAGGATCTGTTATATCACTAGTCTCATAAATACCATTCTTATCACCATGAAATACATAATCTGTGCTAATATAAACTACTTTACTACCATAGATATTACTAGCATCTACTATATTCTTAGTACCATTAACATTTATATCATAGCATCTCTCTTTATCTTCTTCAGCCTTATCAACTGCTGTATAAGCAGCACAATGAAATACTACATCCGGTTTAAAAGAATCAAATATCTTCATTACACTATCTCTATCTGTAATATCCATCTCTTCATGAGTAGGTGCATACATCATTGTATTATTTTCTTCAAGTAGTTTAGCTATATCGTAGCCTAACTGTCCGCTACCACCAGTAATCAATACTCTCATTAAAATAAATTACCTCTCTCTTTTACTAATTCTTTTAATTTAGGATGATGTTTATCTTTTTCAGATAAGATAGGATCTTCTATTGGCCATAGAACACCAATATCTGGATCATTATACATAACCCCACCATCAGACTCTTTATTATAATAATTATCACACTTATAAGCAAATTTTACATTATCAGTAAGTGTTTGAAAACCATGTAAGAATCCTCTTGGAATTAATAATTGTCTACCATTTTCCTCAGATAATTCTACTCCTACCCACATACCATAAGTTGGACTATCATGTCTAATATCTACTGCTACATCATAGACAGCACCTCTAGTACATCTAACAATCTTAGCTTGCGTATATGGTTCATTTTGAAAATGTAATCCTCTAAGAACACCTTTCTTCGCACTAAATGATTCATTATCTTGAACAAAATCATAATCAAGTCCTAAATCTTCAAATACTTTTTTATTATAGCTTTCACTAAACCATCCACGATTATCACCAAATCGATCAGGTTCTAAAATATAACAATCTTTTAACTTAGTTTCAATTAACTTCATATTATTTTTCCTTCTTCTTTACTAACATTCTAACTGGATCTTTTTCTAAATCTCTATTTGCTAAATCAATTAAATATTTACCATAAGCATTCTTAGCCATAGACATACCAATTTCTTTAACTTTATCTTTAGTAATCCAACCATTTAAATAAGCAATTTCTTCTAAGCAAGCAATCATTTGACCATTCTTTTGAACAGTTTTAACAAAATCACTAGCTTCATTTAAACTATCAAAAGTACCAGTATCTAACCATGAATATCCACGACCAAGTGTTTCTACAAACAATGTGTCATCTTCTAAATACTTTCTATTAACATCAGTAATTTCATATTCTCCTCTTTCAGATGGTTCCAAATTACTAGCATAATCAATAACTCTATTATCATAGAAATATAAACCAGTAACAGCATAATTAGATTT
>DJPK01000016.1 GCA_002438545.1 Caryophanales bacterium UBA6414 | reverse complement strand
TCGTATAGTTAAGAAGATATTTAAAGAAAAAAGTGAAGTAAACGATTTAGTAAAAGGTTTACCAATAATTCCTGATGAATATAAACCTATTATTAAATTAATAAATAAAAAACCAATTCTTCCAAGTGATGAAGAATTGGATGAAAATAGTAGAAGTAAAAGTGCTAAATTAAGAATAATAGAGAGGATATAAATTATGAAAAAGACTAGAAAGAAAGTAAAAATAAGAGTAATTGATCGTTTAATAACAGCGTTTATAATAATGCTAATTGTATCTAGTCCTATTATAGTTGTATATTCTAAAAGTGTTTTATCTAAAAGTAATATTGAATTAGAAAGAATGAAAAGCAAAATCGAAAAACAAGAAACAATGAATGAAAGTATAAGCATGAAAATAAATGAAATTGCAAGTTTATCAAATATTCAAGATATTGCTAAAGAATATGGATTAACATATCAAAATGATAATATAATTGTGGTAAAATAAGTATAGGTGATGAAAAAGTGAAAAGAAATAGTAGAACTTTTAGTATTATTAAAATATCTAAGATAGCTACTATTTTTTTGTTTGTCATAATTCTTGCTAAATTAACATATGTTGCCATTGCTCCTAAGGTAGATGGGATAGATTTAAATGCCTTTGCTTTATCACGTACAACAGCAACTAAAACAATAGAAGCTTCTCGTGGAACTATTTATGACGTTAATAATGAGGTGTTAGCAACTAACGTTAGAAGTTATACAGTTATAGCTTATTTAGATGAATCAAGAACTACTGATGAATCAAATCCAAGACACGTTGTTGATAAAGAAACAACTGCTGAAAAATTAAGCCCATTAATTAATATGACACCTAAACAAATTTTAAAATTATTAAATACCAAAAATGTATATCAAGTTGAGTTAGGCCCGGGTGGAAGAAACATAACAGAGTTAGTTAAAGAAGAAATAGAAGCCTTAGATTTACCTGGAATAGACTTTATTAAAAGTACTAAAAGAGAATATCCAAATGGAGATTTTGCTTCTTATATTGTTGGATATGCTAAGAAAAATGATGAAGGATCTATTATTGGAGAACTTGGAATTGAAGGAAAATATAATAATGAATTAACAGGAACTAATGGTAAGACAATATATCAAAAAGATGCCTATGGTTATAAAATAGCCAACACCCCAGAAATAACTGAAGAAGCTAAAAATGGATATGACATCTATTTAACTCTAGATTCTAACATTCAATTATATTTAGAAAATGCTATATCCGAAATTGAAAACTTTAATATTGATTGGGCAACATTAACTATTGCTGACGCTAAGACTGGTGCAATTGTTGGATCCGCATCAAGTCCTAGTTTTAATCCAAATATTCTTAATATAACTGATTACAATAATCCTTTGGTTAGCTATACCTATGAACCCGGTTCAACTATGAAAATATATTCATTTATGGCAGCAATTGAAGAAGAAATATATAAAGGCGATGAATTATATCAATCAGGATCTATTCAAGTATCAGATTATAACATAAGTGATTGGAATAAAGAAGGATGGGGCAAGATAACTTATGATGTAGGTTTTACTTATTCATCAAACGTAGCAGCCGTTCTTTTATCTCAAAAATTAGGTAAAGAAAAATTGTTAGATTATTACAAAAAATTTGGTTTTGGTTCTAAAACAGGTGTTGAATTATCTAATGAATATGATGGTAAAATTAAATTTAATTATGAATCAGAGCTTGCATCAGCCTCTTATGGCCAAGGAATTACAACTACACCTATTCAAAATATACAGGCTTTAACCAGTTTAAGCAATGATGGAACTATTTTAAAACCATATATTATTAGTAAGATTGTTGATAATGAAGGAAATATTGTTTATGAAGGCAAAAGAACTGAACTTACCAAAGTTGTCTCTGAGTCTACCGTAAAAAAAATGATGGATTTAATGGACGAAACAGTTAATTCAAAAGATACTGCTGTTACAGGATATCGTTATCATACTGACAAATTAACTTTAATTGGAAAAACCGGAACAGCCAATTACACTCAAAATGGGAAATATGTAACTGGTCAATATAACACTATTAGGTCATTTGCTGGTTTATTTCCTAAAGATGATCCTAAATACATTATCTATGTTTCTGTTAAAAGATTTCAAGGTGCATCAAGTAGTTTAGGAAATATTATTAAGAAAATGGTTGAATCAGTTGTAACTTATAAAAATCTATCAGACAAAGATTCCAATGTTGATGAAAGTAAAGTAATAAATATTGCATCATACGTTAATATGACTAAAGAAGAAATTGTTAAAAAATTAGAATCTCTTGGTTTATGTCCAATCGTTATAGGTGACGGAGAATTTATTGTTAAACAATATCCTAATAAAGATTCTTATGTCCTAGCAGGTAGCAAAGTATTTCTAATAACCAATGGTAATAATATAGTTTTTCCTAACGTAATTGGGTGGACGCATAATGAGATTGAAACATTTGCTAAACTTTTAAACATCAAGTATAATATAAACGGATATGGAAAAGTACATAGTACTAGTTTACCAGAAGGGAGCATAATTGATTCAAATAGTGAACTGACTATTGAATTAGGTTGATATGAAAAATAAAATAAATAAAATCTTTAATTCTTATAAAATAATAATAATTGTTTTAATCTTATTCATAATATTTTTATTAATTTATAATAATAAAATTGCATCTACATATAAAACTTATATTTTTTCAGGAAGTAGTGATTATGTAGAAATAAACAGTGGAGTTATTAGTTTAAATTATAATATGAACTTGTTTCAAGGTTCTAATATAGAATATAAAGAAAAAGACAAAACAATTGTAAGTTATGATATCGGTTATTATGTTTTAAGCGGTGAAGAATATTTACCCCTTGCAACTAAGGCGGGAGATGATGAAGAAGGTTTATCACTTAAAGCAATTATTACTGGAATAGATAATTTTAGAGTTGTTGAACCAGCTAATGGTAATTATTATTTTACTGAGGACAAAATAGAAGGATTAGAAAACAACTTATATTTTATAATTAAAGCAACTGATAATAAAAATAAAGAAATTAAAGATGTAATTAAATTAAAAGTAACAAAGATATCTAAATGAAATTGTTGCTTTTTTATTTTCTCCAATTTTTAA
>DJPK01000054.1:1552-2690 GCA_002438545.1 Caryophanales bacterium UBA6414 | reverse complement strand
ATCAGTTATCTTTTATTTCTAAAGAAGATAGAAAGATTATTCAACAAATAGGAAGTTCAAGAAAATTAAAAGAATTTTTAGTAAAATATAAAGAGGTAATATCTAAAATGGCTGATATTCAAGGTATACCTTTAAATGATATGGCTAATATGTATGTTAATTTAATTATGAAAGCAAAATATTATGAAGATTGCTTAAAAGCCTCAAGTGAATTTGATATTCCTCTTGTAGTTGTAGACAAATCATATTATTTTAATAAAATACTATCTGAATCTACTTCTTATGATGATAATACTAAAAGTAGTATTTCAGAACTATATCTGCAAGCCAATGAATCAGCTAAAAGAGAAATATTTAATATGGTTGTAACAGGTAAAGATGCAAGTTCTATTCTAGAAAAACATAAAAAAAGAAATTAACTAAAAGAAAGATTTAAATTAATATTTATCTTTCTTTTTTTGTAAAGTTATGTTTTTTGATTGTTAAAAATAACCAAATATGCTACACTTAAATAGTGAGGAGAATAGATATGAAAAAAAGTTTAATTATATTAGTTATTATTGGTTTATGTATTGGTTCTATATTCATATTAACCAAAGATAAAAAGATTAAAGAAGACATTAAAACTAAAGATAAAGTAATGGTTAATTTAGTTGATAAAGATGTTAATGAAGTAGATAAACTATTAGGTAATTTAAAGTTAAATATTAAGTATAATTATGTATATTCTGATGAATATGCTAAAGATGTAATTATTTCTCAAAGTATTAAAGAAGGTACTACAATAACAAGTACTGATAATGAATTAGTTCTAGAAGTATCTAAAGGTAAGTTAGATAAAGAAAAGCTTAAAAATGATGGTATTAATGAAATGGGTAAAGTAGCGGTTATGATGTATCATGGTATCGTTAATAAAAAGAATAGTGAAACTCAACATACTGGTGGTAATGTTGATAAAGACGGTTATACTAGAACAAGTGAAGCATTTGCTAATGACTTAGAGGAGTTCTACCAAAAAGGTTATCGTATGATATCTTTAAATGATTATATAAATGGTAATATTGCTACTGAATATGGTAAAAGTCCTATTGTTATTACTTTTGATGATGGTAATGCTAATAATATTTTAGTTAAAGGC
>DJPK01000054.1:0-1417 GCA_002438545.1 Caryophanales bacterium UBA6414 | reverse complement strand
GAATATAACGAAAAGATCTTAAATTGGTTAGTAGATAATGGTTATGATATTGGTAATCATACTAAGACTCACTTAAATATTGGTAATTCTAAAGCTAGTCAAGTTCAATATGAAATAGCTTATGTCTATAAACAATTAGATAATATAATACCTAATAAATATGTTAAAATAATTGCTTTACCATTTGGTTCTCCATTAAGAAAAACTCACGAAAACTTCCCATATGTTTTAAATGGTCAAGATGAAGACTATAGTTATGAAACTAATGCCGCTCTACGTGTTGGTTGGGAACCTGAAGTATCTTCATATAGTAAAGAATTTGATAAGACTTATATTAAAAGATGTCGTGCTTATGATAATAATGGTAAAGAATTTGATATTGAAATGATATTAAAAATGTTAGATAAAAGTAGATATGTCTCTGATGGAGATGCTAACACTATAGTAGCTAGTAGTAATCAAGAAGATAATATAATTACTACTGATAAAGAAATAATATTATATTAGGTGATATATATGTTAAATAGAAAAGGGTTTGCTATTACTAGTATTTTATACGGAATTATGTTATTATTTTTAATGGTATTACTTGCCTTATTAGCAACACTTAGATTACAAGATGATAACTTAGAAAGATCAGTTAATAAAATAAATGATAAGTTTTGTAATATGGAAGAAATTAACTTATCTAGTATGAGTGATACTGTTAATATAACTAAAACTTGTAAGTATAAAGTAATAGACAGAAATAATAATTTTTGTGGGATATATTATCTAAAACAAGGAGATAGTATTAACTTGTTTCCTAACTTTAGTGTTATATCTAATGAAGTAAATGTTACTAACAAGAAGATTAGTTGTAATTTGTAGGAGGTTTTGTTATGAAGGTTAAATATAATTTATTACATCAAGATGGACGTGCTAGATATGGTACTTTAGAGACTAATTATGGTACTTTTGAAACACCAATGTTCATGCCAGTTGGTACTCAAGCCACTGTTAAAACGCTAGATTATCGTGAATTAAAAGAAATTAATTCCGCAGTTATTCTAGCCAATACTTATCACTTATGGTTAAGACCGGGAGATGATATTGTTAAGGCATCAGGGGGACTTCATCAATTTATGCATTATGATGGACCAATTCTAACTGATTCCGGAGGCTTCCAAGTATTCTCTTTAGCTAAACCTAAAAATATTTCAGAAGAAGGAGTAGTATTCAAAAGTCATCTAAATGGTGAAAAACTATTACTAACACCAGAAAAATCAATATCTATTCAAAATAATTTAGATAGTGATATTGCTATGAGTTTTGATGAATGTATTCCATATCCTACTATATATGAATATGCTAAAAAGAGTACTGAAAGAACCTTACGTTGGGCTGAAAGAGGCCTTAAAGTTCATAGCAATGAGCG
>DJPK01000033.1 GCA_002438545.1 Caryophanales bacterium UBA6414 | reverse complement strand
TAAGAATTCATCTAATTTATCAGTCCAATCTTCCATTGTCATAGGTATATGTCTTATTGTGCTACTTTCTGCTAAGTCAAGATAAGCAGATACAATTCTCCTTAATGAATATAACTCTTCTTCATTTAAATAATTTTTAGCAATAACAACATCACTTTTGATAATTTTACCATTTGGTGATGCCTCCCAATTAGTAAGTCCCATATGTTCTTTCTTATAATCTGCCCTACTATATATAATTTCTGTTGCAGTATTGCCAGTTATAGAATAGTGCATTTTATTTTGAACTTTTTTAAAAAATTCCAAAGTTGTTTTTGAGGTTTTATCATAATCAATACTTGTAGCATATATATCAGTTATTTTTTGGTAAAATCTTCTTTCAGAGAGCCTTATTTCCCTAATTCTTTCAAGTAATTCATCAAAATATTTTTCCGTTAAAATAGAACCACCATTTTTTAGTCTTTCATCATCCATTGTAAAACCTTTAATAGTATATTCTTTCACTATTCCATTAGCCCATTTTCTAAATTGAACTGCACGTTCATTATCCACTTTAAATCCAANNCCAATTGCTATAATCATTTGCAAATTATAATGAACTACATCCCTTGATACTTCCCTATTTCCTTCCTTTTGAACTATTCGAAATTTTCGAATAGTTGATTCTTCTTTCAATTCATTATCATTATATATTTTTTTTATATGATAATTTATTGTATTTATTTCTACATTATAGAGAGTTGATAACATTTTTTGAGTAAGCCAAATATTTTCATATTCATATCTTACTTCAATTGTTTCTTTATCAGTTCCGGTTGCTGCAATAAAAGTTAGATATTCAGCAGCACTTGATCTAATCGTAATACTATTTTTTTTCACAAAATAACCTCCTTTATTTATCGTAAATGTTTCTTTATGTCGTTCTCATCTGATTTTCCTTATAATTTTTATTGATTTTTTTTGAAAAAATGTAAAAAGGAATTCAATAAAAAGTCTTATAGAGTAAGGATCTAAACGAAAGTTTATATAAGTCGTTCTTTACCAGTTGATACTCGTTGATGACAAACTTTTTGTATCTTCGTTCATCTTTTTATTCTTTCTCATTTCTCTTTTTTGATGCATATCCATTTATTATCACTTCCTTATTCATTATCATTATTTTCATTTAAATATTTATTATAAAATTCATCCATTGAAGAAATATATTTTTGATCTTGTATAACTCTAAATTTTTCATATTCTTTTTCTGCTTTTTCTACTGCTTCTTCATGAGATATACTGCTACTATTATTTAATACTTCTTTTCTTCTGAATTTTAATAAATCATCAGTTGCATTTATCCAGTCCTTCATTATCATAACGTGTCTTTATTTTGCTTCATCTTCAGCAAATACTAAAAACATATTTGTTAAATCTTTTAAATTATTCATTTCTTCTTCGTTTAAATAATTTTTTGCAATAATCACATCATATCTATATATTAAACCATCAGGAGAATTTTTCCAATTAGTTAGTCCCATATGTTCTTTATCTGAGTTTGCTCTACTATATATTAATTCGGCAGCAGTTAGCCCACTTATAGCATAGTGCAACTTATTTTGAACAATTTTAAAGAAAGTATAAGCTTCTTCTGATTTTGGGTTGTAATCTGCTGCTGTTGCAATAAATAAATCTGTGATTTTTTGATACGCCATTCTTTCACTTACTCTAATTGTTTTAATGCGTTCTAGTAATTCATCAAAATATTTTGTATCATATTTATATCCATTTATAAAACGTTCATCATTTAAAGCAAAGCCCTTTGTCATATATTCTTTTAATATTTTTGTAGCCCATATTCTAAATTCTGTTGCTTTTTTAGAATTAATTCTATACCCAACAGCAATTATGGCATCTAAACTATAAATAGTTGTGTTATAGTTTTTTCCATCATCAGCAGTTAACGAGCATTTCTCGGTAACTGATTTTTTTTCTAACTCTTTTTCTTCAAATATATGTTTCAAGTGTAAACTTATATTATCTGTAGAACATTCAAAAACTTTTGCCATTCCTTTTTGTGATAACCATAAAGTTTCATCTTTATAAATAGCATCTACTATAATATTCCCTTCACTATTTTTATATATAATTAATTTATTATCTTCCATCAATACTCTCCTCTCTCCTTTGCTTTTTCATAACTCTCCACTTAGCAATTAATGTTTGCTTTCATATTGATTATCTTCAATTTCTTTTGCATCATCCATATATTTATAATTCAAAGTATTCTTATCAGATATTGCTTTTCTTTTCGTTTCTTTTTCGTATAAATCTCTAGCACCTTTAGCAACACCACCACCACGTTTTGCAACCTTCATATTTTCCTTTAATCCTTGTGGCTTTTCCTCTATTGCAATATCTCTAGCGGCTATTTCGCCAATATTAGTTAATGCCACTTCAATATCTGTCATATTATCTCTAAGTGATTCCTTTCTAATTTCTTTATATTCTTTATATTCACTTACCTTCATTGCAGACCAACCTTTATAGATTTCATTTGTAAGTAATGCATATTCTATAGGATTAGTAATTCCTCCATTCTTCCATACATCTGTAAGTTTAAATCTACTACTATTCCAGTAAGTCTTGCTTTTATCCACTCATCAGTATAAACTTTATTACGATAATATTCTACTGCTCTATTAACAGCCAATTCTGGATTAAATACTTCATTTATTCTTTCACTACCTAAATTGGCAAGCCATATTTTAAAAGGTTCTGCTTTTGGACTTGGAACAGACTCTATTAACCACAATATGTCTTTAGTTATCATGACATCTCTTAATCTAGTCTTTCCATCTGGAGCTAACATTTTTAACTGACTACAATTTGTAGCCACTTCGCTGCCTTCTTTTTTTAATCTATTTTTTAACACAGACCAATATTTTCTTGGTTCTTTGCTATCTGTTAACGCGACAATTACATCAACAACGCTAAAATAGTACTCTTCCCTTTCACTATCCCATACGCTTCTTATTTCTTTACCTTCAAACAAATTTGAAATTGTTGCTAATTTATTACTTACCATTTTATTCCCCCTTTAAGTTATTTTTTTAAAATGTTAATTACGCTCAATATCCGCACTTTCTGACCTTTTTGGCCAACTTTAATGAACATCCTTAACTTCTTTCTCACCATGTACATTATCTTTTAAAAGTTTTTGTTTAGTTTGATTTATTCTAAATAAATTAGCCACTAATTCGTCTTCATTCATATTATCCAAAATATCTTCTCTATAACGCAATTTTTTCTTTTAAATATATCGTCAGCAGTTTCTCCATTATACAAACTTTTATATCCAGCATTTTGAAACTCTGCCATATTTTTTACACCAGCTGTTAAAGCAACCTTTTGTAATGTATAATTTCCTTACTTTGTTAGCCTTCTTTAATAAAATCTTTTTTCGGTATCTGATAACGACTCATATTCTTGTTCAGTTATTTCTTACTTTTTTGTTTGTAATGCAAAATAAGTTTGCCCTAAAGCGACAACTTTCTTTCTTGAATCTGCATTTTGCACTATTAAGTAACACGCATACCTAGATAATTTATAATCATCTTGCCTTCTTTTTACACCAGAACCTATTTCTACTATTTTGTCAGCATTGCCAAAATGGTCACATATATTAGAATTACTATTATTGCAAGCATTTTTTGCTTTATTTATTACATTAGAAAACTTTCTCCATTCTGTATATTCCAGTACTTTTTATAACTCGCGAGCAAACCAATACTCATTACCACATTCATCAATATGCTTTATATCTTCAAAAACACCATTAGAATACATATCTACTATTTCATTCACTTCTATATTCACCCCCCAATACAATTAATAACTACATGTCCTTATAATAATCTTTAACAAAACCAATAATATCCCCATTATTCTCTCTTACCTTAGAGTTCTCTAATAGTTCATCTAACGAAAAATACTCCCCATCAATATCAATACCATCTATTTCATAAAAATAGTGATGATATATTCTATTTTCATTGTGTGATACTGAATATTTCTCATGTACTTTATCAAATAAAAACTTTACATTATTAGTATGATGCTTCTCTTTAATCTTTTCTATATCATTTCTTTTCATATTAGGAAATAAATACATCCCCCATCTATCATCATAATAATTTAAATATTTATTATCTCTCTTTATCAATATAATTGAATGAATATGTTCCATTTCTTTCCTCCTTACCAACTATTATCTATAATAAGTAATACCATAATTAATAAACTAAATCAATAAAATTAACTAAATATATTCTTATTTAAAAAGTATTATTAACATTCCACACTTAATCTCATACTATTACACTAATCTTTTTCTTTTTATATTTAAACTGTTTTGAGCCATACAATAATATATACAAATCTTATAACCAGCATATCCATACATTTTATCTAAGCCAGAATAAGTATATCCTAAATAACCATTTTTTAACCCTAAAGACTTTAAATACTTAGTTCCTAAAACAACCATATTTACACCAATATGTCTTCCACGATACTTATGAGATACTGTCGTACAACCAACGCTTCCCAAACCTTCCGCTTCAGTTTCAATAGATATTATTAATGTTCCACACACTTCGCCATTAACTACTGCAATTAAAACTTTTTGACTAGATTCTGCTTTATATAGTTCTTTACTTTTATAATATTGACTAAAAGCTTGCTCAGCATCATCTGTACACTCTATAATCTTATCAATATCATTTACATTTGCAAATCTATATTCAACTCCATCAACTATATCTCCAATAGATTGCCCAGGGAAACTTACTTTATCCAAGTCAACCCTCATATCAAAGCAATTAGCATCTTTCCACGAATGAACATATCCCCTCTTACGAAAAAAAATGTATGAATCATCACTAACACCATTGTATATAAAATCATCATTTAATTCTTCCTCTAAAGGTTTTGTTGCCATAGGTATTCCAGGCATCAAGTAATTATCTCCTACCCCAATAATAACGTTATCATAACCTTTACTAGCAATATACTCCTCAGATTTATTTAATAAAATTGTACCTATTCCTTTTTTTCTATATTCCTTATCTACACACATCATTAAAATTACATTCTTATTTATTATAGATGAGGCAATTAAATTATCGTTTTCATTAGTTAAATCTATAAACTTATTATTTGAATCATTAATAATTTTAAATGCTTCATCATCACTTCTAACAATAAAAGGAAAATTTCTTCTAAATAGTTCATAGTGTTTATTCATCATTACCATCTCACTACCTTTATATCTCTAAATCTACTTAAATTATACCAAACATCACCATATTATTCCATAATAAAAGCACTATTTTTATTAAATAATGCTCTTCAATCTTATAACCATTTATTTATCTTATTCATTAAATCATCTTTGTCAATAGGCTTAATTATATAATCACTAAAACCACTATCTTTATAACCTTCATCATATTTAATACTATTATTTCTAGTAAGAAGAATAACCTTAATATCAAACCCTTTTATCTTACTAAGTTTATTCATAACACTAATACCATTCATATAAGACATATCTTCATCTAGTAATATTAAATCATACCTATCCCCTTTTCTAATTCTATCTAATGCTTCCTTACCTAAAGTAGAACTATCATATAAAATATTATGTTTATCTAATATTTTACCAATTAATTTAATATTAGAACTATCATCATCTACTATTAATATCTTTTTATTATTAACATAACTATCATAATTATCTTTATCACTATCTACACCAATCTTTTGATCTAATATAATTGTAACAGTCGTTCCCTTATTATATTCACTACTAATAAGTAAATTACCACCCATCATATTAATAATCTTTCTAGCACCATATAAACTATTTTGATCTTTAGTATTTTTATTTAAACACTTATCTAATTCTTCTGCTCTTATCCCAATACCAGAATCTTCTATTTTGATAACCAATCTAGCTATATCTTTTTTAAATATTGCATTAGCGGATAATTCTACATAACCTCTATCTGTATATTTATAAGAATTACCTAAAATAGTATTCAATACATTCTTTAAATTAATACTATCTCCATATAAAGTATTAGGAAGATTACTATCTATACTATCTCTAAAATTAATACTTTTACCTTCAAATAATTTCTTATTCTTTCTCACTATTTCTTTTAATAATACCTTAATATTATATTTATTACTAATAGTCTTAACATTAATATCATCAATAACATCAATATTATATATATCATTAGCCATACTATATAATTTATTATTTGAAGATATTATCTTTCTAGCAAAATATTTATTTTCTTCTATATCATCACTATTAAGTATTTCTTCAGATGATTTATTAATATCTCTAGCAACACCCTTAACATCATTCATCATATTATATATAAACATACTCTTATCTTCATTAGCAGCATCAGCAATCTTCTTAGATATATGAGCTTCTTCAAGTAATTTCTTATCTGGGTTTTCTATTGTGAAATACATAATGAAATTAACAAAAGTAAGAACTATAGAAATAATTGTAATATATGGATTAACAGTAAAGATAAACATTAATACAAAAGAAAGAATAATTGTTATAAATAATGGTATATTCTTTTTAGTAATATTCTTAAAATTAATAAGTGATATTAATAATGATAAGGTTATATAGATACTACACGCTATATATGTTGGTAATAGGAAAGAACCACCAACACTAATTATAGGATCACTTTCAATTAAATAAGATTTTAGCATAAATATTAATACAAACATAACAAAATCAAATATTATAGATAATTTATAAGCAGATTTAAAAATTTTTTTATTGTTATTTACATTAGTAGTGACTAAAAAAATATATAAAAATATACAATTGGTATATAAAATAAGAATACACGCATCAAATCTATTCAAGGTACATATCAAAGTTTTAACAAATAAAGGTATTTCATTAAGAGTTTTTCCTATTACAAGTGATTTTTCTATTATTACCAAAATACTATCAATTAAAATACACACAATCATGGAAGCAAACATATTGTTTTCATATAGTTTAATTCTCTTTTTACTAAAATAAATTATAACTAATAATAAAGAAAACAAAAATGCACATATTGGCATACACAATTCTAATATCATACTTCTACCTCTATTCTTCGTAAAAATTATAACACATAAAAAATAAAAAATAAACAGATTAAACTATTTATTTTTAGTGAGTGCCAACACCTTTGCATTTCTATTGGTAATTTCGATATTATCTAAAATAGAAAACACCTGTCTTTCACATTCATTTAATGGATTTCTATATTCTGCTGCATTTTCTTCTTCTTCATTATACATACCATTAGTAGTACTAATTAATTCATTTACATAATTTTCCCAATAATTTTCATCAAAATCATCACGATTAGCACTCTTATATAAATCCAATTTTAATGTAGCCATTTTATCTCTGAGGATATTTACCATAACTATTTTCTTTTGTCTCTCCACAAAACTTAGTATTATTTCAATTCTATTCATAATACTAAAATCAATGCTGTTTTTATCAAGAGTATCCTTATAACTACTAACTTCTTCTTTCAACTCAAGAGCCAATAAAGAAATACTATCAATTAAAGAAATATTTAACTGGCTTTTTGTTCTATCTAGCATTAACATTAATTTATTTCTAATATATTTTTCCATACTTCCATTGTATATCAATAAATCTATACATTTCTCGATTAGCTTTATATCATTATCTAAAATAATTTGCATATTTTCATCATCAACGCAAGTTATATCAAATGCTTCACCTTTTTTTGAATAAGCTATTTTACCATCAAGATACGTAGCAATAGGTACAACTTTAGCGCCGGTTTTTTCTGCTACATCATATATACCAAGATGTAATTCTAATACAATCAACGATTCACTTTTATTCCACGTACCTTCAGGGAACATAACCATATTAGTACCATTATTTATAACATTTTCCATTTTATAAACAACACTCTTTCTACTTTCTTTATTACTTCTATCAACTAAAACAACACCGTTTGTCCAAAGACCAAATCCATGAAAAGTTTCAAAAAAATCAAGCAGATTTCCATACAATAAATAAGCATGCCTATCAGCAGTTTTAATAGTAAAAATAATATCATCATGAAAGCCATGAGTACCAGCATATATAACATTTTCTTTTTCAGATACATTATTTTTATTAGTTATAATAAGTTTCCCGCTAGTAAAAATCATCATAAAATTTCTAAATAATGGATTAATTACTTTTCTTATCATCACTCCATTTTTATTAACACATTTACTAATATTATCACTAAGCAAATATTTTAATATTTTATTCTCCATAATATTATCCCCTCAAATAAATTACCCATATAATACTCTATTTTTGTAAATTAGTCAATTAAAAGAAAGCATTATTTAGTGCCTTCTTCTAACTTCTTTATCCTCTTCTTTTCTACTTCTTTATAATCAACCTTACCAACCGATGTAAGTGGTAAATCTTCTTCAAAAATAAAATCTTCCAATTGCGAATAAGAAGGAAGTCTATCTTGACATAACTCTATTAATTCCTCTTTTAATTTCTCAAGTTCTCTTATTTTATCTTTCTTAGCAACAATATGTGCTTCAGGTGAAGCTCCATATACTTTATCAGGAATAGGAATTACACAACAACTATCTATATCAGGATGTTCCATTATTACCCCTTCAATATATGAAGGATATAACTTAAAGCCACCGTGAGGTATCAATCTTTTATACCTTCCCTTAAAAAATAGAAAACCATCTTCGTCAATTAAACCAACATCTTCGGAATGAATCCATCTTCTACCATCACTATGTACTTTTATTACCTTATCCTCTTCTTCTTTATTATTTAAATAACCCAGCATTTCAGTTGGACCTGTTATACATATTTCTCCTTCTTCACCATACTTTAATTCCTTATCACTACCTCTTTCAAAAATGCCATAAGTATTAAGTGGAAGTGGAATACCTAAACTATTTATCTTATTTACTCCTACTAAGCAAACTCCAGCTGTAGCAGAATTCTCTGTCATACCATAACCTTTCTCGGCTATGGAAGAACTTCCGTGTCTCTTTAAAAATTCATTAACATAAATCTCTGATTGTTCAGAAAAGTAATCTCCACCTATTCCAAGATTTTTTAAACATTTCCAATTCATTGAATCAGCCTTTTTATCGTGAACGAAATGCTCAACATAAGTAGGAACAGTAACAGTATGATTAGGTTTATATTTAATCATAAACTCTGTAAACTCTTTAGGAGACAATATAGGGGCAATAATATTAGTCATACCTAAACACATAGGCATATGAATAGTAACAACAATACCATACGCAACAAATGGAACAATACCATTTAAGAAAGTATCACCTTTATTATAATTAGCATTAAGTGATTTATATTGAATAGCCATAGCATTAAAGTTTTCATTAGATAATTTAACTGTTTTAGGTACACCAGTAGTCCCTCCAGTATGAACTAAAGCTGCTACCATATCCTTCTTATATCTAGGATATCTAGGATAACGATATTTAGAAACATTCATTAAATCATTCCATGTCATATATTTATCTTTTTTCTTTATCTCATCTATCTTACTATATAAAGTACTATCTTCTTTTCTTGCTTTCTTTTCTGCTAACACATTAAATGGAAATAATACTGAATTAAATGGACTTAACGTAATAACATTTTCTACTATATTATCAATTTCTTCATCTTCCATACACTTATCAAACTCAGGTAAGAAATTATCCATAACTACTACTGTACTAGATTTTACTTCCGCAAGATATTTCTTTATTTGTTTATAATCACTTCTTACATCAATTAAATTAATAACCGCTCCTAACTTATTTAATGCATAGAATAAAATCTCTAATTCAGGATTAGCAATAGACATAACTGTTACTACTTCACCTTCCATAACACCAAGATTATATAATCTTCTGGCAGTTTCATCTATCATATCTATAAATGTTTTATAACTAATCTTCTTACCATAATATACAATTGATTTAGTATTTAAATTATCTTTATTTTGACTTACCATATATTGATAAGCAGTTAATTCAGGTATACTAGCAGTAAGTGCTTCTTTAGTATAATATTTCTGCCAAGGTTTATCAATTGAAGCATATCCTGTAATTTTCGCATCTCTATCCACTACATAACTATCATTCATTTCACTATAAATATCAATATTCTTTATAGACATATATATCATCCCCTCAAATAAATTACCCATATAATACTCTATTTTTATAAATTAGTCAAACAAAACAAAAACTGTTAATTTAAATATGAAGTGCAACAAATAAAATTGAAAAAAACACGTGAATAGTCTATAATATCTT
>DJPK01000026.1 GCA_002438545.1 Caryophanales bacterium UBA6414 | reverse complement strand
TATATATTGTTCTTTTCTTCATAAACATACATCCTTTCTTTCAATAAAAAACTACGATAAAAAGAGTCTAATCTCTTAAACTCTCTATATCGTAGTTATCTTTCTTTTTATTTAGCAAACAAACGTTATTATTTGCCCTTCCCCCAAGTAAACTTAGAGTTAACACATTATTATAGCTTTTTATCATAATTTTTAACTCCTTTCTGGCAAACGTTTGTTTGCCATAGTTTTTACTTAGGAAGAAATGCTTTGTTTGTTTATTTTCTTACTATAAATAAATTATATAACAAATAATAATTATATTCAAGATATTTTAATAATAAAAAACACTTATTTCTAAGTGTTAATTATTTTCCTTTAATAAATCAATAGCTTTTTGGAATAACATATCATTACGTAAGTATTCAACATTACCTAATTCTTTCTTAACTTCTTCTCCAGTCATATTATAATGTTTAGCTAATTCTTCTACTTTTTCATCTAATTCTTTATCAGTTATTTCTAATTTTTCTTCTTTAATTAAAGCCATTAATAAATAACGATATTTAAGTCTCTTAGTAGCTTCTTCAGTCATTTTAGCCATTATATCTTCTTTAGTTGTGTTAGTATATTTTAAATATAATTCTTCAGTAATACCTTGCATACTCATACGTCTAACTAAATCTTGATACATTGCTTCTTTTTCATCTTCTACTAATTCATCAGCAAAAGATACTTCCATATTTTCAGATGCTTTATCTAATAAATCATCTTCAAACTTATGTCCTAATTCATGATTTTTTTCTGCTAATATTTCTTCTTTAATAGATTTCTCTAAATCTTCTTTAGTCTTAATATTATCCATTCCTAAGTCAGCAAAGAATTCTTCATCTAATTCAGGAACTATTCTTGATTTAATTTCATTCACTTTAACTTTAAATACTACTTTTTGTCCTTTTAATTCTTCAGACATATAATCTTCAGGGAATGTTAATTCTAGATCTTTTTCTTCACCTTTACTCATTCCAACTATTCCTTCTTCAAATCCTGGAATAAATGAATGACTACCAATAGTTAATGAATAGTTTTCTGCTTTTCCACCAGCAAAAGCTACACCATCTTTAAATCCTTCAAAGTCAATAATAGCAACATCGCCATCTTCAACTTTACCATCTTTAACAGCTAATTCAGCATACTCTTGTAATAATGAATTAATATGATTTTGTACTTCTTCATCACTTACAGTTGCTTCTTCTTTCTTAACATTCAATCCTTTGTAATTACCTAATTTAACAGTAGGTTCAGTAATAAGTATCATTTTAGCTTCAAATGATTCTTCATCCATCTTAACTACTTCAATTTTAGGTTCAAGAATTGGAACAATCTTACCTTCTAATACTACATCTTTATATTTATCTTGAATAGCTTTATCAGCAGCACTATATATTAATTCTTGTTTACCATATTTCTTTTCATAAACATTTCTAGGTGCTTTACCTTTTCTAAAACCATCAATTTTTACATCTTTGATAACTGTTTCAAATGACGCATCAACTAAGTCCTTCCATTCTTTTCCTTCTACTTTAATTACAACTTCTTCTTTCATTTATAATACCTCCTATTTTATATCAAGTATTTCTACATTGTATTTACCATTTGGGCTTTCTACTGCTCTTGTTTCTCCAACTTTAGCACCCATAATTGCCTTTGCAAGTGGTGATTCATTAGATATCTTATCATTAGATGGATCTGCTTCTTTAGATCCTACTATTTTATATTCCTCGATATCATCGTCATCATCAACATATTTTATTTTAACAGTTGTACCTAATCCAACACAATCTGTATCTACTTTCTCAATAATAGTTGCTCTTTCCATAAGTTTCTCTAACTCTAATATTCTACCTTCTACTTGAGCTTGTTCACTTCTAGCAGCATCATAATCCGCATTCTCAGATAAATCTCCAAGTGCTCTTGCTTCTTTTAATGCTTTAATTACTTCTGGTCTTTTAGTATTCTTTAAATAGTTTAATTCTTCTTCTACTTCTAAAAAACCTTCATCAGTTAAATATACTTTATCTGCCATTTTCTTTCCACCTCTTAACATTTCAAAATTGTACTATGTTTTTTATTCTTTGTCAAGTACTTTTATCCTCATCATATCATAAACATATACTTTCTTATTTAACTTAAATTTAATAACTTGTTCCGGATGTCTTGCTACATCTAATAAATTATTTTCTTCATCATATATCTCAGGAATAATATATGTAAATGTCTCTATATTAGGTCCAAAAAATTCTACCATATCTCCTTGTTTAAAATAATTCTTTTGTATTAAAGTTATTTCTTGCTTATCTTCATCATAATCTTCAACTATTCCTAAAAAGTCTTGATTAGATACTTCTTCTCTTCCTAAGAAATATTGTTCATCTTTAGTAGGTAATTTATCATAAAACTGAATAGTATTATCTCTATTAGCTACTCTATTTAAAACTTTACTATAATATGCTATTCTCTTACTATCTAGTTTATTACTATAATACTCATCAATAGCACTCCTATAAGTATTAATAACGGTTGCTATATAATAAATACTACGCATCCTTCCTTCTACTTTTAATGAACTAATTCCTATATCAATCATATCATCTAACTTACTAATCATTGCTAAATCTTTAGAGCACATCGTAAACTCTGGATCAATACTAACTTTTTCTTTATTTTCATTTAATAAATTAAAGTTCCAACGACATACTTGACTACATCCCCCTCTATTAGCATCTCTATTAGTAAAATAGTTAGATAACACACATCTTCCAGAATAAGCTGCACACATTGCTCCATGAATAAAACATTCTACTTCCATCCCAGTCTTATCAATAATCTCTTTAATCTCATCACGAGAACACTCTCTAGCAAGTACTACTCTCTCAACACCAAGTTCTTTATAAAAATTAATACTCTCTATATTAGCAGTCGATGCCTGTGTTGATATATGAATACTTAACTCAATATTATTCTCTCTAACTATATCAATAACTACCGGATCTGCGACAATAATAGCATCTACTCCAATATTTGCTAACTTAATTAAATATTCTTTTAAACCAACGATATCTTCATTATGAAACAAAATATTAACTGTCACATATACCTTCTTATTTAATGCATGAGCAAACTTACAAGCTTCTTCTATCTCTTCAACACTAAAGTTTTTCGCATTAGCTCTAAGGCTATAATCTCTTCCCCCAATATATACTGCATCCGCACCATATAATAAAGCAATCTTTAATCTTTCCATATTTCCAGCCGGAGATAATAATTCTACCTTCTTCATTATATATCACCTTCTTTATTCTTTACTTTATATATAGTCTTAGTATCAAAGAATCCTACATAATATTCTTTATCACTATATTCTTTATTTATAAATCTCTCTATATCTTTAATAAACTTATCATGATCAATATTAAAACTATTTAATATATAATAATCTATTATATCTATCTCTTTAATTCTATTAATTAAATTAATAGGTTCTTTCGTATAAATAGTACTACCTAATTTACTCTCTACAATAGGATGTTTAATATCATCTTGTTCTATATAATATATCTTATCTTCTTTAGACGTATTAATATAATATAAATAATTAGTAACTAAACTTCTTCTCGAATTAAATATTGGTATATATCCATATACATTAAATAATATTTTTAAATTAGTATTTTTTTTAATATCTAATAATTCATCTTTAGTAATATCTGATGATATATATGAATACTTAATACCCAACTTCTCATAAAACTTATTAGAATTAATTGAAGTATTCAAATGTTCTTGACTAACTATTAACTCTATATTTAAATTATTATCTCTAACTATCTTATAAACACTCATATCATAAAACATTACTTTAACATTACCAATATCACTTAATTTAAATAATATCTCTTTAAGTAAATCTAAATCACTATTATGCATAATCTTATTTAAAGATATAATAATCTCTTTATTAGAATACTTATTTATTACTTTAATAGCGTCCTCTAAGCTTACATAAAAAGGAAGTTCTATTGAATAGTTATCTATCCCTATAATAAAACCATCTACTTCTAATTTAGATAATTCTTCTAATTCATCTAAACTACTTGGTATAACTATTAACTTACCCATATCTATCTACCTCCTAACTAAATGTTTATTACCATTATCTTTAATATAATTAACAAAGTAATCTCTATATATAAAATCACTAATCTCGGTATTATCCTTACTAAACATTTTAACTAAATAATTAATGTATTCTATATATTTATTACTATCTAATAAACTACTAGCTATATATAATAATTCATCAATAATACCAAGTGTTAACTCTTTCATCTTACTCATAATTACTAATGCTTCATCTTCTTTATCATAAGCATACACTAATAATTCATTAACTAGTTCCATTATCTTACTAATATTATCTGTATAATCACCATAACTATTTATAAATCCTTCTCTATCTCCCTTAAAATAATATTTAAAATGTTCTATTCCTAACATATTAACTAAAGAAGATATAACTATTAACCCAATATAACAATAATCATTAAAATTATCTTTATTATCTGATGTAATCATCGTAAAGTATTCTGTTGTAGCTTCATCAAAATAATCATTTTCATCCTTATTAGCTAACCCATTCTGACTAGATAAATGAAATAATTCATGAGTTAATGTATCAAATATATTCTCATTATTTAATAATATCATATTGTTGCTTGTATATAATCCATTATTATCAAACTCACTATCTTTACTTAAATAAATATTTAATGTTTTAGTATATATTTGATAATTTTCTTTCTCTTCATCGCCAAGATAACTTAATACTTTCTCAACTCTTGCAAATGGATTATTAACTCTAGACTTAATACTATCGATTTTCAATTTAACGACATTATATTTAGTAATATCTTTATATTTAACTTTCATACTATTCTTCTTTCCACGCTATTTTAACATATATAACTAAAAATTAAAAGATACTTTTAATATCTTTTAGCTATTTTTCTTAGATATCGCTATTTTGTCTCCTACACTAACATAAGTAGTAGTAAACTCTTTATTATTATCTAAGTATTCAATAAATGTTTTAATTTTCTTTACAATACCCAATTGATTTTTTGAAG
>DJPK01000036.1:1298-7623 GCA_002438545.1 Caryophanales bacterium UBA6414 | reverse complement strand
TGAAATTTTGAAACATGCGTTTATCCTGATAAAATTCGTAAATTATCACTTACACTATTATTATATGTTATTTTGTAAATAACAATACATATATTTAATTAGGTGAATAATTTATGAACAATACTCAGTTAGCTTTTTTATTAACAACATTAGCAGGCTTCTCTACTCTGCTTGGTACAATACTAATTTTCTTTAAATTTAAAAATAAAGACAAAATTATAGCTAATTCTCTTAGCTTTGCCGCCGGAGTAATGATAACTGTCTCAGTCTTAGACTTAGTACCTGAAAGCATCAAATTGCTAAGACCCACTAGTACTCCTTTTTGGACCATAACCTTATCATTTCTATTTATCATTATTGGCATAATTATATCTAGTTTAATTGACTATTATCTACCAAGTAATTCTTACAATAATGATAATCTATATAAAGTTGGAATCATCTCTATGTTAGCCATTATAATTCATAACATACCAGAAGGCATTGCCACCTTTATTGCCACAAATAGTAATGTGTTTTTAGGCTTTTCCCTAGCTCTTGCCATTGCTCTTCACAATATTCCTGAAGGTATTAGTATCTCAGTACCAATATATTATGCTACTGGTAATAAGAAAAAAGCCTTATTATATACTTTAATATCGGCTTTAAGTGAACCTATTGGGGCCATTTTAGCATACCTATTTCTCAGTAAATTTATCAACAACACCATCCTAGGACTATTATTCTCTCTAATCGCTGGTATTATGCTTCAAATATCATTTTGTGAATTATTACCAAGCTCTAAAAAGTATAACATAAATACTACTTTCTTCTTTATCCTAGGAATCTTAATCATGATATTTAATCTGATACTAAATTATTTAATAATTTAAAACATACTTCCACACCATTCTTAATAGATTTATTAATATTGCGAGTAATTTTATATATAAACTTAGTCAAACTATTACTATAGTCTTTTTCAGTACTAACAACATAATCATTTAACGAAACATCTTTACCCTGGGATATATCACTTTCAAAAAGTTTTATTTGCTCATTTGTTAATATCATCTTCTTCTGTAATTGATAATCATAATAACTAGAAATAGAGATAATATAAACAATAATATAACAAGTAAAAACTAACAATACCACACTTTTAAATATCTTACACTTTTTCATGATTCACCATTTATATATTTAGTTAAAATAGTAGATATTGCATCTATCGTATTAAATACTTCTTCAATAGTATTTTCGAACCCACCAACCTCTATTAACATAGCATTACCACTAATATCTTGATTATATATCCCGTTTACTCCCGGCCCTGACTTCTTATATAAACCACGTGACAACCCTGGATAATACTTATTAAAAAGACTATTTATATTACTTGCCGTCTCAACATTTAACTGATAATTATCATGCTCTAACCCTACCACAAATAATATTTTAGCATAACTCTTCCCATTTATCGTCGCTGTAGAAGCACTCTTATTAACTGAATCCCTATGAATGTCAATATAATATTTAAGCGTATTATATTTACTTTGCTTATCTAATATCAATAACCTACTAGCGACATAACTCTTTGAATGATCCCAATTATTAATATTTAAAAACTCTGCCAAATTAGTATCTTCCACTATTGAAGAAACCCCATTTTTATTTAACTTTTCTTTAAGTAAATACGAAGCCATCAATACATTAGGAGTTATTCCATATATTTTTAAATTAGTATTATCATAATTTTCTAATTGATGAGAATTATATATATACACAATCGGATTATCAACATCACTAGGATTAGGATCTTCAATAAAACTACTTATCTCTTTTAACTCCTCAAATTCATGATAATCATCATCAGTAGATAACGTTATCTTACTATCCTTCCCCTTAAATATTGTCGCATTCAATAACGACAAAGGGTATTTAAAATCTATTTTCAAAAAATAATTAACGGTTTTATTAACAAGATTAGGAAACTTATATTGATTTAGTTCATCAATACTACCACCCTCTAATAAAAATATAATAAACTCTTCATTAAAATTATCTTTATTCTTACGCATAGATAAATAAAAAGTAAAACATATTGAAAAATAAATAATAAGTAAATAGATTAAATATTTAAACTTAGTTCTCTTTCTCTTTTTAGGAGTCTTAAGATTAAGTTTATTATTTTTAAACATATATCCATCACCATAATAATTATATTTTATTCTAGCGAATTTATTTGTCGATGTAAGGAATTATTAAGGGAATTTGCTATTACAATACTTAATTTATCAATAAGAAAATCCACTTCTTTTGGACATACCATTAAATTATAGTCTAAAGCTTCTAAAACTTCTGTTATTAATTGATGCTTTTCATTACTATCTAAGTCACCCAGCAAACCTAATAAATTATGTTCCTCCTCTTTATTTAACTCAATATTTTCTAATTTATTTTTATAATTATTATGATGAACTGATAACTTACTAATTTCAAAATTATTTTTAGTATACGATATATGTTTAAATAAATAATTAATCGTATCACTAACAATAGTTGAAGACTCCACAACAGTTGGCACACCAATCGCCAAAACCGGAATACCCAATGTTTTAAAACTTATCTCCTTCCGTTGATTTCCTACTCCACTACCTGGATGTATTCCCGTATTAGTCATCTGAATAGTATGATTTAATCTTTCAATAGAAGAAGACGCTAAAGCATCAATCACAATAATAAACTTAGGCTTAATCTCTTCTACAATACTAGTTATTAAATCTGCTGTCTCAAGACCTGTCGTTCCCTTAACACCCGGTGCAAATATTGATACCATTCTAAAACCCGGACTCACTTTATTTAATTCAAACAAATGCTTTGTAATAATAATATTATCTAACACTTTTGGTCCTAAACTATCCGGAGTTGACTTACTATTACCTAAACCAATAATAATACACTCGTCATCATCCTTAATATTCATCATCTTTAGTATCTTACCTATTTGTTCCGTTAACGCCTTACATACCTTATTCCTATTCTCACTATCGGTAATATCATTAAATTCAATAGTAATATAAGTCCCATCTTCTTTATTAATTGCACTTCTATTCTTTTCATTAATAGTTAACTCTGAAACAATAATATCATCATAAATAGTCGTCTTATTATATTCTTTATCAGCAATACTTTTATCATCAATAATTAAGTCTGTTCTAATCGAAAAAGTACTTAAATCTTGCCCATTATTCATTATTTCACCTCACTTATAAATATTTTTTACAAAAATACACAAAATTATTTGCTTTTTTACGTTTTTTTTGATAGAATTATACATAGTGTTGGTGGAAGGAGAGAAACTAATGGCAAACGTAAAAAATGCTGAAAAGAAAATCAAGCAAATTCGTAAAATTACTTTAGCTAATCAACAATTAAAATCAACTGCTAAAAACGCTATCAAAAATACTGATAAAGCTGTTTTAGCTGGAGATAAAGAAAAAGCTAGCAAAGAATTAAAACTTGCTATTAAGAGCTTAGATAATGCTAAAAGTAAAGGATTAATGCATAGAAATAAAGTTGATAGAGAAAAATCAAGATTAACAAAAAAAGTAAATACTATGGAAGCTAGATAAAAATCTACTTCTTTTTTTTAATTATTTAGTTAACTTTGTAGATTTATCTTAATAATTATGTTATATCTATTATTAGAGGGATATCAATATAAAATAAATATTCTCGTTTTAAAACAAATACGGTAGCTACTATCGGAATTTATGTCTGTGGACGAGCACTATAAACGCTCCATGAAACAGAAAAAAAGACAAACTAGGAAGCAGAAAAAAATAGACAAACGTTCATAATTGTAAAATTATTTACATTTCATCATTTTTGTGTTCTAATTTTGCATATTGTTATGATATAATATTTTTAGGAAGACTAGGTTGGTGCAGAAATGAAGAAAGTGATACTTTATTTAGGAATTTTTTTAATGATTACAATAACAGTATGTAATTTTTATACTGATAAGATATATTATTTCATAGAAACAAAGATTTTAAAACAAGAATATGTTATAGCAAACCCCAATGACTATTTTGTCAAAACAAATTTTAATTATGTAGAAAATTTTACTGATGATCCCTCTAATTATTTTGAATTAATTAACTATATTTATTATATTATTAATACTGGTGTTAGTTACGCTGATGGTGAATGTAAAGTTGGTTATGAAACTTGCGTTAGTGATTTAGAAAGAATTGCTAAAGATGAAGAATTATTATCTACCTTAAATAATTTTGTTCATCCCTTTAATAGTTTTAAATCAATTAAGTTTAGTATAAATAAAAAAACAAGAAGATTTTCTTTCACAATCGATCATACATATAGTGCTAGTGAAATAGAGCAAATAAATAATTTAGTTAATACATATATTGAAGAAAATATTACTGATGACATGGATACCATAAGTAAAATTAAAAAAATCCATGACTATATAATTGATAATACCCAATATGATATAAATAAATCTAAAGATATTAATAATAGTACCTATAAATCTAATACCGCATATGGTGTTTTATTACAAGGATATGGTATTTGTAGTGGATACTCTGATGCAATGGCGATATTCTTACATAAATTAAATATTACTAACTACAAGATAAGTAATGATACCCATATATGGAACTTAGTATATATTAATGGTGCATGGCGTCATCTAGATTTAACTTGGGATGATCCTATTAGTGAACTAAATGTCAACCAAGAAACATACTTCTTAATCAGTACTAAAGAACTAAAAAAACTAAATGATAAAACCCATAACTTTAATGTTTATATATTTTCAGAAGCTAATAAATCATAAAACCATAGAGCTTAATCTATGGTCTTTTTCTTTGTCTTAGCATTCATTTTATACTTATTTATATAATCTATTACTTCTTCCTGAGTATTTGCTATATAATAATTGCATCTATCTTTCTCTCTAACAAACTTATCAGCATATAGCATATCTAAAAACTCTAATAGTTTATTATAAAACCCATTATTATTATAAATAATTATTGGTTTATCATGTTCATGACATCTTTTAATCTCTATTGCTGTAAATAATTCATATACTGTCCCTATCCCACCAGGAATAAATAATAAAATATCACTATTAGATATTAAACCTGTTGTTCTATCACTAACTGAAGAACTTACTATCTCTTCATCACAATCAAGAGTATCAAAGTCCTGTACATACATTGAAGGACATACACCAATAACTTTATTACCAAAATCCTTTGTTATATCATGAGCAACACCCATTAACCCTGAATGACATGCTCCAAACACTAAATTATTATCCCTCATAAGTACATTAAGTAACTCCCTCGTATCATCATAATATGCTTTATCTATATCATCACTAGCAGAACATCCTACAAATATATTCATCTTACCCCTCCATATCTATTTCATTAATATAATCTTCTGCTTCACTTATTGTCTCACTAAAATTACTATAATTAACCTTAAACCAAGTAATATCAAACTTATTATTAAAGAATGTATATTGTCTCTTCGCATACTTTCTCGAGTTTTGCTTAATCTTCTCTATAGCATCCTCTAATGACACCTCTTCATCAAAATAACTATACAATTCCTTATAACCAATACCATTTATTAATGGCTTAGTACGAACACCTCTATCATATAATCCTCTTACTTCTTCGACTAAGCCCTCACTAATCATCTCATCAACACGTCTATTTATTATCTTATATAAATTATCTCTATCAGTAGTTAACCCTATAAATATAGCTGGATATAATAACTTATCCCCTGCCTTATTCTCCATAATACTTTTATTATTATCTAAGTAATAATTATATGCTCTTTCAACTCTTCTTCTATTATTAAAGTCAATATCTATATCTTTATCTAATTTCTTTAATTCACTAACTAACTCTTCATCAGTATAACTAAATAAATCTCTATTAGAATTACTTTCTTCGAAAGTATAATCAAATAATCCGGCCTTTAAATATAAAGCAGTTCCCCCTACTATTATTATTCTTTTACCCTTCTTATTTAATTCATCTATCTTATTTCTTAAATCTTTCTGATAATGATATATTGTATATTCTTCATCAACATTCTTTATATCAAACAAATGGTGTGGAATATTTTCCTTTTCATCTTCTCTTATTTTAGCAGTACCAATATTTAACTCTCTATATATCTGCATACTATCGGCATTAATAATTTCTCCATCATATTTCTTAGCAAGTTCAATACTTAATTTAGTCTTTCCTACACCAGTCGGCCCTGTTATAACAATTATTTTTTGCATAAT
>DJPK01000036.1:0-1158 GCA_002438545.1 Caryophanales bacterium UBA6414 | reverse complement strand
AGAGCAAAGAAATCTAACATATCTATTTGTCTTCTAGCAACAAACAACCTTTCATCAACCATATCTAAAACAAAATCAAACCATTTATTAATACTGTCATTAGTATCATTAACAACATTAAAATATATATTATCTAATCTTTTTACATAAGTAATCTTATTTACTAAAATACTACTTGATAAATTAAGCGGACTTAGTTTTAATCTAGTACCATATTCTTTATTTATCATTTCCGTAAACTTCATATTATGAATTACTCGAGCTGTTCGACCATTACCATCAGTATATGGATGTATTCTTATAAATAATAAATGCATTAAAGCACTTGCTAAGAATGGATCATTTAATTCTTCTACTGAAGCTATTTGTTTATAAACTTTAATAAACTCACTCATAAACTTATTAACATCTTCTGGATTAGCACCTCGATAAAATATTTCTTCCCCTTTTTCTTCAGTAATTCTACTTATATTAACTGGTACATTTCGATAAGCAAAAGTTTCTTCCATTTTACCTTCACTTATTTCTTTAGCAATAACAAAGTTATGTAATTGATGTATTCTTTTATGACTAATACTAAGTGTATCAAAGAAAGGAGACTTATCCGCTAAAGTATATACATCAAAATCATGATTCTCAATTCTCTGACTAGAAACTAATTCTTGATATAGTGAAAACAATAAATAATTAATAACGTTTTCATTATCAAACTTAGCTACTTTCTTCATAAGTTCAACAAACTCTTTATTAGTTTGTTTTAAATGTTCTTTCACACTAGGTAAAATATGTATTCTTTCAACATACTCCATTAAATCAAACAAAGTTACATAATCATCATTCATTCCTTCAAAATTAATTGGCATAATTAACACATCCCCTCATTAATTAAGCGTTATTCTATCACAAATACTTAACTGTGTCAATTATAACAAACATCTGTTATATACTTCTTTTAAACATTTTCTCTAGTTCATATATTGTAAAATGAATAATTGTTGGTCTGCCATGTGGACAATTAAATGGGTTATTACATTTTCTTAAATCATTAATTAAACTTTCCATCTCTTCGATATTAATTCTAGTATTACCTTTAATACTCATTTTACAACTAACCATTTTAGCAACATTATCAATAAATCTCTCTAAACTAAAGTTCTT
>DJPK01000055.1 GCA_002438545.1 Caryophanales bacterium UBA6414 | reverse complement strand
AATTTTTTCTTCATAACTACCTCCACTTAGTTCTAGTTTTACCATAATTTTGAAGTTCTTCTAAACTTATTTTTTTTACCTCACGGTAACCACAGTTAGGACATACTCTTTCATATATAGCATAATCTTCATAATGACTATCACCTTCATAATCTTTTACAAAGATACTAGTGTCTTCACCACGTTGCCATGGTTCAAAAGTATGACCATTTTCTCTACATTCACCCCATTTTATATTACGATATTTACTAGATATACTATCATTTAGTTCGTTAACACTTTGTTTAACTCTTTTTATCGTAGTAATATCAGCAGTACTATATAAGTTTTCTAATATAATACCTGTTAAAGCAATAGTATCTTCTTCATCTAAATTAGATAATAATACTTTAAAATGATTTTTATGTTCTTCAGTCATAAACCCTCCTTAGCTATATATTATAAGTAAATTATTAAGAAAATACAACTATAATATAGAAAATACTTCAGAAGTTAATATCTGAAGTATTTGATTATTTAACTATAAAGGGGTCTGTAGATGTACCTGATCCACTAGATATTTCTGTTTCGGGTTTAAGTGCTAAGACAGGGCGAACCCCGTAAGCATGGTCGATAACTTTGCTGTCCAAATTCCCTGAATATCTCAATACGTACTCATTAGCAAAACCATCTTCATCGCATAAAGCTTGTGGAGACATAGTCCAATACCATTCACTTGTATATAAGTAAAACTGATTATTTTTGTTTGAAAGGCCAGACACACCACCGGCATAAGTAATCTCATCAGCAGTTATTAAGCCAACCGGATATGTCAATGCTCCATTACCATTACTTGCACTTACCGTAAATTTATCTTTTGTATTTTGACATTTTAATGTCGGAGTTTTATTTATGATTAATCTTTTATGTACTTCAGATCCCATACCATATTCATCATCAATATAATAACTTCGATCATTGCAGAATACTGTATCTTCTAATTGCGATGTATAACTTGCCATATTACTTTTATACCATGTATCTATTACTTCCTTTATTGTTGAATCGGTAATATTTGCTGTATCATCGATACTACTTCCGTACATATATCCTACATATTTAGCATCATTGTAAGTTGAATTAAATGCTGAATCACCTATTGTAGAATTACTACCTGTGTTACTACATTGACCATTTGATGGTACTCCATCATAAATTAATTTAACTCCACCTGTTTCTGTCGTTCTTATTATTTGCCAACAAAAATTAGCAAATAGTACATGATTATCTACATTACCACGATAATAATATACTGGAACACCATTATAAGTATTAGTTGTTACATATATCCCATTTGTACTTGAGGCTTCTGACGTTTTACTAAAATCTATTCTTGTGTATTTATCCGCAGTGCTTTTTATTTGATAGAATAATGTATTTGTACCATTACCATCATTATAATCATCTGCTACTGGCAAATTAGGGTTGTTACTAGTAGAACCTTTTAATTTAACAGAGATATTACCATCAAAATGCTCAGTTTCTGATTTGTCTAACCAAATATATAAATAATATGTTTTAGTATAAGTATTACCTGACCTAGTTATATCATCATAATCATTTTTAATTAACCAGACTTCATCTCCTACTGATTTATCTTTAAAATCACCACCAGTAATTATACCTACTGCACAACTATCAGCATTAGTAGATAATGCATATCTAATAGTATCTTTTTTATAAGTATCACTTAATGCTGTAATGTCTAGTCCAACACTAAATGATACTTTACCTCCTGAAGTGTTAGTGGCTTTAGCGACTATAGTCTTTTTAATAGCACTGTCTCCCGTACATTCAGATGGTACAAAAGATACATTTTCACTAGTTCCACCACTAATAGTCATTGTTAAGTTACCTGCTTTAATTTGAGTAATATTAATAGCATTAGAGGTAGCAACTAAAGCAAATGTTCCACCAATACATAATACTATTATAAATATTATTAATAAAGTTATATATAATTTTTTATGTTCCATAAGTACATCCCTTCTACTATATATTGTTATAATAATAATATCATAAACTAGATATTTAAACAAGTAAAAATACTTAGAAATTATTATTTTAATTTCTAAGTATTTAAATATTATTCAGTAATATTAATAGTACGATATACTGCTTTAGTAATATTTTTACTATTAGTTACATAATAAACTATTGTATAAGTTCCTGGTGTACTATAATCTATATAATTAGCTATTTGTACTATATCGTTTAAATCTCCTTCTACTGAGTCAACAGCAGAATATCCCTCTTCTTCATAGACATCATTACTTCTAACAGTTACATTCTTACTACCATTTAACATTAAAGTAAGTAACTGTTCTGTTTTAACAACATTAACTTTTCTTTCTAATGTTACATTTTTGTCATTTATAGTAAGTACAAATACAACTTTATAAGTACCTACCTTAGTAGTATCTACGTTACCACTGACATTAACTAAATTAGCAATATTATTATTTTCTTCATCTCTAGCTATATATCCAATATCAACATAACTATCATTTAAACTAACATTAATTTCACTAGGCCCGACTAATTCAAATGTATATACATCATTGTTCTTATTATTTTTATTATTGTTAACTAATGTTATAACAAGTATTATAATTATTATTCCTAATATTATTCCCCCTATTATAAATAAATTCTTTTTAGTTAGCAAATTAACTAATGGGTTAGTTTTTTTTGCGTCTTCATCATCTTCATTATGTCCAAAATACATATAATCACCTTTCTTTATCTATTATTTTATCTTTATACATACTAACAGGGTTAAAAGTAAGTCGATGGTACTTAGTAATACCATATTCTTTTATTGCTTCAATGTGTTTTTTAGTACCATATCCTTTATTATTTTTTAAGTCATACATGGGATATATTTTATCTAATTCATACATCATATTATCACGATATACTTTAGCAATAACAGAAGCTGCCGCAATAGAAATACTTTTAGCGTCCCCTTTAATAATAGATGTTGTTTCAGTATCAATATCTAATTTCATGGCATCTATTAAGATATGATCCATTTTAAAACCAACATTATTAATTGCTTCTTTCATAGCTAATTTAGTAGCTTCATAGATATTAACTTCATCTATTTTCTTCTCATCAATTACTCCAATACCTACTCCTAAAGCATGTTTCATAATATAATCATAATATTCATTTCTTTTCTTTTCACTTAACTTTTTAGAATCCGTTAAGCCTTCTAAAACAAAGTCTTTAGGTAAGACAACACATGCTGATACAACACTGCCAATTAAAGGTCCTCTTCCTACTTCGTCTACTCCACCTATTAAGTTATAACCTTTACTATATAATTCTTTTTCGTATTTATATAAGTCAACTTCTTCTTTTTTCATTACTTATTTCATCCTCTAGTTTATTTAATAGTTCTAATAGATTATTATCATCAAATAATATATCTCTAACAAACATTCCATATATATTACCATATTCATTACTATCTTTGTTAACATCTTTCTTATCTTTTAAATAAGTAACTATATCTAATGACTTATATTCATCAATATTCTTAGTAAGTAAGACTCCTACTAGATATAAGCCTATTACTGCTTTATCAGCATCTTCTAATTTCTTATTTATCTTTAATGAATAATTACCAAGAATATTTTTATAAGCATAACCGCAAAAGTTATTACTGACTTCTCCTAAAGCAGGAATATTAATATTAGTAAAACTTTGTTCATTATAATTAATCATATATAGAGATGCTATTAGACTAATATTTTTAGGTTTATCTAATTGATTACGATATAGTAATACTTTATTATAGAGCGTTCTAACATTATCTAACAATATATTTTTATCTAACATCTTTCATCACAAACATCATTTAATACTTTATGAATACCATCTAGGTATATATCATATAATTCATCATGTTGTTCACTAGTTAATTTAACATATGGATCAGTTTGACTTGCTACTGTATCAGCATGATAACTAACTATTTCTCCATCTTTAACAAATACTACTAATGGTACATAGATTCTTTTCTTAGAAGTATTATGTTCTACTCCATTACTATCTTTAACAATATAATCATCTAGTATACTATTTAGAGCATCTACTAAATCATAGTAATCGCTACTACCCTCTTTAGTAGTAACAAATTCCCCATTTTCATAACTAATAGTATCTCTTACTTCATACATATTTAAATAATAGATTTTATCTAGAGAAGTACTACTAGCAGCCTCTAATAATGGAGTAATAGCATTTCTACACCATGGACATGTTGGATAACCTAAATATATAACTCCAGACTTATTCTTAATAACATCTAATAACTCAGTAATAGTACTATATTTAATAACATTATCACTAGGTATACTAACTTCTAAATAGTCTTTACCACTACTAGTTTTTTTACCATTATAACTTTCATATTCTTCTTTAAATTTACTAGCATCTGTATCTTTTGCTTCTTTCTTACCACAACCAGTAAAACAAAATACCCCTAAAATAACAATACATAATAATATTTTCTTTCTCATACACTACCTCACTTACATTAATTATTATATATTTAAATTAATAATATGGCAATATGTTTTTAAAAAAATAAGGTAATTACTTACCTTAAATATTCATAATAATTACTATTAATAATTAATTTAGACATAGACATCTTATCATTAACTATCTTATTAATACTATCAATATATTCTTTGTCTACATTATTATCTAATCTAATTACTTTTTTAGTTAAATAATTATATTTAGCTTTATTAGTTATCCAACTTCTATCACTAAATATTACGATCTTTTCACTATTAGAAAATATATCTCTACCCATTAATAATCGTGAATCATAATCTACTCCAAATAGATTTAACACTGTTGGTAATATATCTAGACTAGATATATAATCATCAACTACGACATCTTGATAATTACCATTATTCCATATAATTAAGCTATTTTTATATAAATCAAAATAATTATCTTTAATATTCATATATTCATCTATTTCACTAGTAGGTAATCCATATGGATAATGATCAGGTGCAATAACAATTATGGTATCATCTAATAAATTATTTTCTTCTAGTCTATTTAGTAATAACTCTAGTGATTTATCGAACTCTATTTGAGTAGCAAAATAAGCTTTAATATCATTACTAACATCTAGTTTATCAACTAAGTCTTTATTCTTAATAGCTATATCATTAGTTTTAAAGTTATATTCCATATGACCACTAATAGACATATAATAAGTCATAAACTTATCTTTATTTAAATAATACTTAGTACTATTAGCAATTACTTCAATATCACTACGAGGCCATATATTACAATCATTTAAACCATTATCACAACCCATAAACATCGAATAACCTAAGTTGGGCATGGTAATATCTCTTTGGTAGAAGGTAGAATCTCCTCCATGATAAGCACTAGTATAATAACCTAAGTTACTAAATACTTTACCATAAGAATATATATAATCTTTATTAATAGTTTTATCCATACTACAAACAGATACTCCGGGAATTAGTGATAATAAAGAAACAAATTCTCCATCAGAAGTACTACAGTTATATATAGGACTATAGAAGTTGTTAAACTTCATACTTTCACTATATAATTTATATAGAGTTGGTGTTATATCTTTATTAATAGCCATTGGATAAAAAGATTCAGCAGTTATATATATTAAGTTTTTATCTTTAAATATACCTGTATATTCATTCTTATTACTAGGTATTTGACTATTAAAATATTTATTTAAATCATTAGTATTATCAAAGTTATAATCTAAGGCATTATCTTCTACACTATTAGATAATAATTTATTGGTATTACTAACTGATACTTTATCTTGAAAATTAATAATATTTTTATATGTAA
>DJPK01000052.1:9084-9457 GCA_002438545.1 Caryophanales bacterium UBA6414 | reverse complement strand
TGATATTATCTAAAAAGAATGATGAAGAAAAATCACAATATTTAAAAGAGGAATTTGAAAAGACATATATTAAAGATATTATTGAAAGAAATAATATTCAAAGAGTAGATGTATTAGATTCTATTGTAAATATGTTGGCTTCAGCTGTTGGTTCACTTACTAATCCTAAAAAATTATTTGATACTTTTATAAGTAATGGGGAAAAAGAATTATCTTTTAATACAGTTAATGCTTATATTAGATTTATTGAAGATTCTTTTATTGTTAATAAATCTGATAGATATGATATAAAAGGAAAGAAATATATTCAAACACCTCAAAAATATTATTTTACAGATATTGGACTTAGAAATGCAAGATTAAACTTTAGACA
>DJPK01000052.1:8214-8883 GCA_002438545.1 Caryophanales bacterium UBA6414 | reverse complement strand
ACAAGGGAAAAAACAATTCAAGAAGAAAGACCATTAATGAGTGTTGGCGATAATTTTAAGAAAATAATTGTTGTTAAAGATAATATTAAACATTGGTATACTGAAGAAGGTATTATGATAATAGGTATTCAAGAGTTCTTATTAAATAAAGATAGTTTGGATTTATAGTTATATCTAGGAACAAAAGTTTCTAGATTTTTCATTATGATTAGTTGATGATAACTTAGTATTCGACAATAATTTTATTATTAGTAATTTATAATAGTAATGAAAGGGTGATATTATAAAGAAGATAATAGAGTTAATAAAGAAGATATTAAATAAATATAATTATTGTTTTTTTATAGGAAGTACTGATAAATTACCAGAACCTTTTTCTAAAGAAGAAGAAATATATTGGGTTGGTAGAAAAGAAAATGGTGATAAGGAAGCTAGTGATAAATTAATTGAACATAATTTAAGATTAGTAGTATTTTTAGCTAAGAAGTATGATAATACTAATGTTGATTTAGAAGACTTGGTTTCTATAGGGACAATTGGTTTGATAAAGGCAGTTAGTACTTATAAATTAGATAAGAATATTAAGTTAGCTACTTATGCTTCAAGATGTATTGATAATGAAATACTTATGTATTTAAGAAAAACTAAGAGAAGAAAAGGAGAAGTTAG
>DJPK01000052.1:6108-8147 GCA_002438545.1 Caryophanales bacterium UBA6414 | reverse complement strand
GATGTGTTAGGTACTTCACCGGATATAGTTACTAAAGGATTAGAGAATGCACTTGATAAGAAGATTATGATTGATGAGATTAATAAGTTAAATGAAAGAGATAGAGAAATTATTGAGTTAAGATATGGTTTAAATAATAAGAGAGAGTTGACACAAAAAGAAGTAGCAGATAAGTTAGGTATTAGTCAATCATATATATCTAGAATAGAGAAGAAAGTAATAGCTAGATTAAAAAGTATTATTAGAATATAGGTAAAAAATAGTTAATTATACTTTACATTGTTATAAAATATGTTATACTGAAATTAAGATAAGGTGGGTAGTTATATGATAGATACAGATTTAGTAGAAACTAAAACAATTAATTTAAGATATGTTAATAAGATTTTAAGTAATTGTCCTAATTATGATAAAATAGTTAATTATGAATATGAATATGGTGATACTTTATCATCTAAGTTAATAGATTGGTACCGAGAATTAATATTTTCTTGTGATGGAGAGAATCTTAATCAATTAAGAATTATATATCAAATAGATCATAGTTTATCTATGTATGTTGAAGATAATCAATATAAAAGAGGTCTTAGTAAGATTCTTTCTAAAGATGAAGTTGATTTAAATAATATTGGTTTAATTCAGAGTGTTATTAAGAAGATAATAGAGTTCACTAATCAGTATGAAAGAGATGAAATATTAGAGTTAGTAAATAATAAATGGTTATAGAACAGGGTATATACCCTTGTTTTTATTTACATTTTATTTATATTATTTTTAAGTGTTAGATTCATTGACTGATGATATATATTTTGATAAAATTATGATAGTATGTGTAGGAAAGAGGTATTAATAATGGATGGGTTAAATAGACAGGATGTTGAGTATCGTATATCTAATGGACTAGTTAATAATAAGAATGTTAAACATTCGAGAAGTATTAAGACTATTGTTTTATCAAATACGATTACTTTATTTAATATAATTAATGTTGTATTATTTATTTTAGTATTAACTACTGGACAGTTTGCCAATGCAACATTTTTAGTAGTTATAATTATTAATACATTAATATCAATATATCAAGAGATAAAAGCTAAAAAGATTATTGATAGTCTTACTATTGCTAATAGTGATAAAGTTACAGTGGTAAGAGAAGGCAAGAAAGAGCAGATTAACACTTGGGATATAGTTATTGATGATATTTTATGTTTAACAGTTGGTGACGATATTTGTGTAGATGCTGTAATAGTTAAGGGTAATAATTGTGAAGTTGATGAATCAGTTATTACTGGTGAGAGTGATGCGATTACTAAGAAAGTAGGAGATAAACTTATATCAGGAACAGTTATTACTAGTGGTGAAGTATATGCTAAAGTTATATCAATTAATGAAGATACATATGCTAGTAATTTAGTTAAAGAAGCTGCAACAATTAAAGAAAATACTTCTTATTTAAAGAAGAGTATTAATAGTATTTTAAAAGTAGTTACTGTTTTAATAGTACCAACAGCAGTTTTATTATTTATATCACAATATTTTTATAATAATAATAGTTATTCCGAGGCTATTCTAGGAGCAGTGGCTGGAGTTAATGGAATGATACCAGAAGGGTTAATGCTTCTTACTTCAATTGCTTTGACAGTTGGAGTTATTAAGATGGCTAAGAAAAAAGTTATTATTCAAAAACTAAATGGTATTGAGTTACTAGCTTGTGTTGATGTTTTATGTCTTGATAAGACAGGGACGATTACTGATGGGACAATGGAAGTAGTTGATGTTTTAAAACTTAATGAGAAGTATGATGTTAATAAGATAGTAGGTAATATGTTAGATAAAGATATTAATGCTACGGATAAGGCCCTTAGTAAATACTTTAGTAAGAATAGTGATTATGAAGTAGTTAAGAGAATTCCTTTTTCATCATCTAGAAAATATAGTGCTGTTTCTTTTAAAGAAGGAGATTATGGATTAGGAGCTTTAGAATATCTTACTGATAAGAAAATTGAAGATTATCCGGAATTAGTTAAATATACGGATAA
>DJPK01000052.1:0-5959 GCA_002438545.1 Caryophanales bacterium UBA6414 | reverse complement strand
GATGTTAGTTTAAAGATTATATCAGGTGATAATCCATTAACAGTATCAAATATTGTTAAGTATTTAGATTTTGATGGTTATGATAAGTATATAAGTGGTAAAGATTTACCGGAAGATTATGATAAACTTAAGAGTATTGTTAATGAATATATGATATTTGGCCGTGTTACTCCAGAACAAAAAAAGATGATTGTTAAGGCTTTGAAAGAAGATAAGACGGTTGGTATGATAGGAGACGGGGTTAACGATATTTTAGCCTTAAAGGAATCAGACTGTGGTATTGCTCTTGCTAACGGAGTAAGTGCGGCGAGAAATGTGGCTGAGGTAGTTTTGACTGATGCTGACTTTGGAATACTTCCGGATATTGTTAATGAAGGTCGAAGAGTCGTTAATAATATTGAAAGAGTATCTAGTATGTATTTAATTAAGACTATTTATTCATTTATATTATCAATATTATCGATAATTCTTGCTCATGAATATCCTTTCTATCCGGTACAGTTATCGTTGATTGGAGCATTTTGTGTAGGTATTCCTTCATTCTTCTTGGCTCTAGAGCCTAATTATACAAAGGTTAAAAAAGGATTTATGGTTAAAGTATTTAGAAATGCTTTACCAGCGGGTTTATGTGTATTTTTAAATATATTCTTTATTATTATGATAAGTAATATATTTAATGTTGATTTTGATAGTTTAAGATTTGTAGTAGTAGGGGCGACAGGATATTTAAACCTATACTTGTTATATAAGATATGTAGTCCACTTACTCTTATTAGAAAGATATTGCTAGTAGCTTGTAGTATAAGTTTTGTATTATCAATGATACTATTTAGGGAGTTTTTACTTTTATCTATTCCTAGTGTATGGGGAATAATATTAATGATTTTACTTATTTTAGCTGATAATTATTTAGTATGGTTATTTACTTTAATATATGATTTTATAGTGAAATTATTTGGAGGTAAGAAATGAAAAAGATAAATTGGTGGAAGTTAGTGTGGGTTTTAGGTATATATATTATTTTAGGTTTAATATTATATTTAGTTATTGAATATAAGGTTAAATGGGAGAGCTTAGATACTAATAAATATTTATATTTTTATGATTGTGATAATAAGTTATGTACTTCTACAACGAAGGTAGGTAGTTATTATAGTCGCTATACTTATAAGAAAGATAGTCCATATATAGTTAATTATGATGATGATACAGTTATTATTAATGATAATGGTAAGTATTTGGTATATGATTATAAGAATGATAAAGTAGTTAGTGATAGTTATGATTGGTATAAATATTTATTTTATAATGGTAATACTTATTTTATAATAAGAGGTAATAATAAAGCTGGTATTATTGATAATCAAGGTAGTGTAGTAGTTAATAATATTTATGATAATATAGCTTTGGAAAATAATATGTTAAAGGTTAGTAATAATAGTTTATATGGGTTATTAGATAGTGATTTTAATAATTATTTAGATATAGAATATCAATATGTTGAAGTTAATGGAGAAAATGTTATTATAGAGAAAGACAATAAATATAGTTTATTATCACTTAGTAAAGAAGTAATAGGTAGTGATTATTTATATATTTCTAAGGTGGATGATAGTAATTATTTAGTTATTGATAAAGATAATAAGATAGATATAGTTAATAATAAGCTAGAATCTAATTTAATAATGATAATAGATGGTCATTTAGATTATTCAGATACTAATAATATAGATACTTTAAATATTCGTTTTGAAAATAATGTTATGTCATTTGATGTACTTAGTAGTGATAGTGAGGGTATTACTTATAAGTATGATTTAATAAGTAAAAAATTAGTATAATAAAGGGGCTTCGTTTTAGGACGAAGTCTTTCTTTTTACAAACAACCGAACGAAAAATCTACAAATAACCGAACAGAACATCTGCAAATAACCGAATTTATGTTGATTAAGGGTAAAATAAATGCTATAATTTTGTTTAGGAGGGATTTCTATGAAAGAATATAAGAAAAGAATTGCTGATGAATTACTTAAAAGAAAATTGAAAGGTAAAGGCGCTGTATTAATTCAGGGTCCTAAATGGTGTGGGAAAACAACAACAGCAGAACAAATTTCTGGTAGTATATTATATATGTCTAATCCGGAAGATAAAGAACAGAATGTAAGTTTAGTTGATTTAGATCCTAATTTGTTATTGACTGGTGCTACACCAAGGTTAATTGATGAGTGGCAAATAGCGCCTAAATTATGGGATGCTGTTAGATTTGAAGTTGATCATCGCGGTGAAGAGGGACAATTTATTTTGACTGGTTCGGCGGTACCTGCTAATATGAATGAAGTTGTTCATACGGGTACTGGTAGGTTTGCTTGGTTAATAATGCGACCAATGTCATTATATGAGTCAGAAGAATCAAATGGTTCAGTTAGTTTGGCAGATTTATTTAGTGGTTCATCAAAGATTAGTGGTATTAGTGAGCTATCTTTAGAGGATGTTGCTTATTTGTGTTGTAGAGGTGGTTGGCCTAGAAGTATTTTTATGGATAAGGACATTGCTTTAGAACAAGCATACGATTATTTTGATGCTGTCGTTAATTCGGATATTTCTAGAGTTGATAATGTGAATAGAAATCCAGAGCGTGCTAAGAACTTGATGAAAAGTTATGCTAGAAATATTGGTAGTCAAGCATCTAACGAAACACTTAGAAATGATATGATAAATAATGATTCATTTTCACTTGATACCGATACAGTATTTTCATATGTTAATGCTTTGAAAAAGATATTTGTAGTTGAAGAGTCGCCAGCTTGGAATCCCAATTTAAGAAGCAAAACAGCAATGAGAACTTCAGAAACAAGATATTTTGTTGATCCATCGATTGCTGTGGCATCATTAGGTTTAGGGCCAAATGATTTAATAAATGATTTAAATACTTTTGGCTTAGTATTTGAAACTTTATGTGTTCGAGATTTAAGAGTATATGCAGAGAGCATTAATGGAAGTGTTTATCATTATAGAGATGCTTCTGATTTAGAGTGTGATGCAGTAATACATTTAAGAAACGGGTCTTATGGTTTGATTGAAATTAAATTGGGTGGAGATAAATTAATTAATGAAGGTGCTGTTAACTTGGTAAAAATGAGCAATAAAATAGATACTGATAAGATGAATAGACCATCATTTTTAATGGTATTAACTGCTACTGGTAAATATGCTTATCAAAGAGAAGACGGAGTGTACGTTGTGCCTATTGGATGTTTAAAAAATTAAAAGAAGAAAGTTTGTGGCTCTCTTCTTTTTTAATAGATAACGGGATATGGTTAATCATCATAAAACAGGTGCATACAATAATAGGCGTTGAAGTCATATAATACGAGCATTTTAGAAATATTAGAGCTAAATATTTTTGAAAAAATTTGCTCTTTTTTTATTGACTTTTACAAAGAAATAATAAGAAAGGAGAGAAAAAGTGGATAATTGTAAGATATATGCTATTGCTAACCAAAAAGGTGGAGTTGGAAAAACAACTACCACTTTTAATTTGGGCGTAGCATTAGCAAAAGAAGGGAATAAAGTTCTATTGGTAGACGCCGATCCACAGGGAGATTTAACCACTTGTATGGGATGGACTGATTTAGATCAAATAGAAACTACATTAGCAGATGTGATGAGTGCCACTATTAGAGATGACAACATAAATGTTGATAGTGTAATATTACATCATAATGAAAATGTTGATTTAATACCATCTAATTTAGACTTATCACAATTAGAGGTAGGACTTGTTAATGTAATGAGTAGAGAAAGTGTTATGAGAAATACATTATCTAAATATAAAGATAAGTATGATTATATTTTAATAGACTGTATGCCTAGTTTAGGAATGATAACAATAAATGCACTAGCATGTGCCGATAAAGTAATTATTCCGGTTCAAACACAGTTTTTAGCAGCCAAAGGTATGGGACAGTTTTTACAAACAATTTCAAGAGTGCGAAAGCAGATAAACCCTAACTTAATGGTAGATGGAGTATTATTGACATTAGTAGATAAAAGAACTACTTTACCTAGTCAGGTAAGACTGGAATTACAAGAAAATTATGGGAGTAAAGTTAAGATTTACAACACTCAAATACCTATGGCAGTTAATGTTGCCAAGTCAACATCCTGTGGGGAAAGTATATTCTCGTATGATAAGAGTAGTAAAGTAGCAGAGTCGTATTCATTATTTGCAAGGGAGGTGTTGGATGGTGGTAAAGAGAAATACAAAAATGCCTCTACCAAAGATTTTGCTAGATGATGACTTGTTCTCAACACAAGAACAGAGAGATGATAAAAATAAAGAAAAAGTAGTGAATATAAGTTTAAGTGATATTGATGACTTCCCTAAACATCCATTTAAAGTAATAAATAACGAAGAAATGAAACAAATGGCTGAAAGTATTACAGAAAATGGAGTGTTAGTTCCTACATTAGTAAGACCAAAGAAAAATGGTAAATACGAAATGATTTCAGGACATCGTAGAAAGTTCGCAAGTCAGTTAGCAGGACTAGAAACAATACCTTGTATAGTAAGAGATTTAACTGATGATGAGGCAACTATCATAATGGTAGATAGTAATTTGCAAAGGGAGAAGATATTACCAAGTGAGAAAGCATTTGCTTATAAACTAAAAATGGAAGCATTAAGTCATCAAGGTAAAAATATAACTTCTTGCCCAATGGGCGACAAGTTAAAAACTGTTGATATAATAGGTATGGAAAACAACGAAAGTGCTAGACAAGTACATAGATATATACGACTTACTGAACTAATACCTCAAATACTTCAAATGGTAGATAATGATGTTTTGAAATTATCTCCAAGTATGGCATTTAGACCGGCAGTTGAAATATCGTATTTGAAAGAAGAAGAACAAAAGGAACTTTTAGATATTATGGAATGTTTTGTATGTACTCCATCATTATCACAAGCACAAGATTTTAAAAGATTAAGTAAAGATAATAGACTTACGAGAGAGTATATGGAAACGATTTTAGAGCAAGAAAAACCTAATCAAGTACAAACTCTAAAAGTTAATATGGAAAAGTTAAATAATGTACTCCCAACTAATTTAACTACGAATGAAGAAAAGGAAGATTATGTTGTTAAGGCAGTGAGTTTTTATGGGAGGTGGTTGCAAAAAAAGAAAGAAAAAGAAAGTCAGGAGAGATAGTGGGAGTATTTTTGACAAAAAGTCCCCTCTTACAATCTCCCCTAAAAAAATACTAACTATTATTACTAACTGAAAAAGAAATAATTAGTAGATATGACAAAATAGTTAGAATGTGCTACATTAAGTGCAAAGAAAAGGAGTGATGTGAAATGAAATTAATACGAATTTTTATAGCTTTTGTAGTAATAAGTCTTGTAATTGGAGTTGGTAGTGCTTTTAATGGTCAAGCAATTCCAAATCAAGATGAAATGAAATTAATTCAAGTTGAGTATGAAGAACAAAAGGAAGTTGAAAGTATTACTCAAAATGAAAAATTAGAAGAAAACGAGATTGTTTCAACTGAAAAAGATTTATCAACAGAAATTGTGGATAAAGAAATTAAACAAGAAGAAGTGGAAAATAAGCAAGAAGTTAGTGTTCCTAAACAAACTGTGCCAGAGCAACAAGAACAAGTTAAAAATAATGCTATTAGTCAACCTAAACAAGAAGAAACAAAAGAAATTAATGTTTGGGAAGAACTTGGAATGAGTGAAGATGAATACTATAATAAACCGATGTGGAAATGGGCGAAAATTGATTTTTTTATTGAGGAATATGGTAGTGAAGATGCTTGTTTTAATGCTTGTATAAAGTATGGAGAAAGTAAAGAAATGGGATTTTCTTGTTCCACAATAAATAGTCCATCAGGTAGATATTTAGGAGAAATGATTAAGTTATTCTAGGCACTATTGAGTGCTTTTTTTATT
>DJPK01000001.1 GCA_002438545.1 Caryophanales bacterium UBA6414 | reverse complement strand
CTCCCATCAAATCGTGTAGAGCCTTTTTTATTATCCACTAACTCTCGTAAGTGCCACCTTAGTACCTGTATTAACTGCTACAAATATATTAGCTTGAAAGCTCTTACCAATTAACCCATTCTGATTAGCAGCACTCCCACAATTAAGTACATCCGTACAAGTCTCCTCTATCCACATAAGAAATAAATAACTATCGGCTGTTGAAGAATTACTAGGCATATCTTGTTGTGTCTCAGTAAGTGTTAATTTATTATCTTTTAAACTACTATCAAAAGCATATGACATATTACCTTCACTAAGTAAACTACTATTCTTATAAAGTCTCCATTTAACATAACTATTAAAGAATGCTGAATCAGCACTAATACTATCTAACATAATATCATAAATAATATTACTATTAACATTTGCTGAAGCCCCTTTAACAGTAAAAGCTACTCTTGCTACATTGGAAGTTTCACTAACTGTTGGAGCAGTAACTCTCGGTGATAAATCAGTAGCTGTAACAGTCTTATCTCCCGTATAAACAACATTTAAATTACTAGCGCTTGCATTAACTGAAGAAGATAATGTTGCCGCGGCATATGTAATACCAACTACTCCTAAAACTATTGCTATAACCTCTATCGTAATTACTAAAGCATTCTTATTAAACGATTTATCCATATCCTCATCCTCCCTATTAACTATCTAAATTATATAATAAAACATAATTTTTAACAATAACTTTACTTTATTTCTTTAACATTAAACTTATTTGTCAAACCCTTTAATACTATATAACTAACTGTTGTATATATAATACTCATAATAATATTACTATAATATATCCTAAATAACATACTAATTGGATAACTAGCATAATTAGTAAGTACCATAATAACATAAGTTAAAGTATAATACAAAATAACTGCTAAATAACTCTTAATATTAATAACAAATATATTATTAGGTAATACCTCATCAAGTAATCTATTAAATAAATATATTAATATAAATATTACTAAATTAATAAATAAAGTATTAGTATATATAACATCAAATAATATCCCAAATATAATAACTAAATACATATATTTCTTTTTATTTATAAAATAAGGATATATAACTACTAACCCAATTACTACATATAAAGTCATAAATATACTAGGATTTATTAAACTATATCTAACATATAATGATGAAACACCCTCTAGTAAAAAAGATAATACTAAATATATACTAACAATAATCATGAATCTACCCTCTTTAATACTGCCACATAGTTAATATCATCAAAATTAGCTACTGTCTTAACATTAATAATCTTTGATAAATCATAACTATCTGTTGAAATAGAATCTACCATCCCAATTAGTATCCCTGAAGGATATATTCCACCAAGACCAGAAGTATAAACATAATCTCCTACTAAAACATCTTCTGTATTACTAATTCCTTCAACCTCTAATACATTTTTACTATAATTATATCTATTAACCAATCCATATATATATTTACCCCCATGACTAATAGAAACTGATATCTTATTATTAGTATCACTAGTCGTAATTAATCTAACTACTGCATTATGTTTACTAGTAGAATATACTCTACCAACTAATCCCTTTGAATTAATCACAATCATATCATTAACTATTCCATCACTACTACCCTTATTAATAGTAATATTATTATACCAATAACCAACATTCCTACTAATAACTGTCGCATTAATACATTCATAATCAACTAAAGTATTAGTAATACCAAGTTCATCTTTCATTGCCTCTAACTGTTTCTTTAACTCTAAATTCTCACTAATTAAATAATCTACCTTATCTACATTAGAAGATAGTATGTCATTCTCATCCATAGTAGAACCTAACTTACCAAGATTATCCGCACTACTAAATATAAATCTAAATGGATAACTAACAACATTCTGAATAGCTACTACACTATCTTTAAAAAATCCCACTACTCTATTAGTCTTATTACTCTTTAATGTCTTAGAAAAAATAATTAATAAAATAACTATAACTACTACTACCCCAATTACAACATATCTAAACTGCAATCTATTATATTTCTTTCTTCGCATTATATCAACCTCATTAATTATATTATCTACTAAAACCCATATTTAATCCTAATACTTCTTCTCCTAAATATACTCCAACTTTATTACTATTAATATTATTAATTAAATCTTCACTATTAATAACCACAAACCTACCTAATTTATAATTATAACTATAATATATATTATTATAAGTAATTAAAATAAAATGTTCTTGTGAATTATATATACTATTAACAAATAAATTATTTATATGTACATCTTCCATTGATAAATACTTAACAAATATTAAATTATATATAATACCAAGTTCTAAAGAAGATATCTTTGCTATATCTAAAATACCCTGCGTAATACTTAATAATTTACTAAAGTATTCACTATCACTCCTACTAAGACTTTTTAATTCATTATCTATTAATATATCATTATATTCTTCTTCTATATAACCAATTTTTTTATCTAACTCTTTATCATCATTATAATTAGAAAAATACTGTGTCCTAAATCTAGCTTGAATAAAAGGTAAATCTTCATATAAATTAACTGTATAATATATACCATCTATTTTAACTTTATTACATACCAAGTCTTCAGTATCTACAATAATATCTTCTATACCAAGTATGGTAAGTAAATAATGTAATATCTTAACAACTACTGTTTTCGTACACTTTTTATTATAAATACATCCCCATATATTATTCAAACTACATTCCATCTCAAAAGAAAAGTTCTCATTCTTATCAGGAAGAATATTAATATCATAACTAAGTATTCTCCCAAGCGCTATATAAACATAACGTACTTTATCTACTAAGTCAAACTCTTTACAACCATTAACAATATCTTCAATAACACTCTCTGCTTTAACAAATACATCATAAGATATATAAGCATACCCTAACTTACCATTAGTAATATCTGAATAAGAATAATTCTGCCCATTATTAATAAAGTAGTCAATTATTTCTTTATCATAGTTATCAATATTTATATTAATATATTTAGTAGTTTCATCTATTTTACTAATATCATCATAACTATTTATAACAACTATTAAATTATCCTTACTCATATAACCACCCTTTACTATATATAAACAATTATAACATCTATTTAATAATAAAGTAAATAATTATTACCAATTTTATGTCAAAAATAAAAAGCACATAGTCTTAAACTATATGCCTTATTCTGCAATAACACCATATATGTTACCTGTTGAAGTAATAATTGAACCACTTAAAGTCTTATTCATAAGTTCATTACCCACCAAATTACCATCTAACCATAAATATATTGTAATATCTTGATAAGTATGAGTAAGTTTTATATCATTAAGTATTCTAAACATTTCTCCTTCTTTAGCACCTTTAAAATTACCAGAGTTTCTAGCAGTTGTCTCATTTCCTACAAATACTTCATATTTAAATCCCTCAGTTGCAAACTCACTAGGAAATTTATCAAACTTTATATATAAGCTTAATAAAGCATCCATACTATTATCGGCAAGCCTTGCTTTAACTGTTCTAACAATACCATCACTTCTTGAAGTACCCAAAGGCAATATTTGATTTATATCTGTATCTCCCACAAAGTCAAGAGCTAAAACATTTGAAGATGCTCCAAATTTTGAAGGATTAGCACTTGCCTGAAAAAAAGAATATGTTGAACCTAAAAGCACAATAAATATCAACCCAAAAACTATTAATAAGCCATTATTAATATACCATCTTTTCTTCATAACATATCACCTAACTCTTCTTAACTGCTACTGTATCAATAGCTATTTTTGCAGAAAAGTTCTTCCCCAACATATCATTTTGTTCCGAACCACTTTCAGCTACATATATATATAAAATATAATTCTCTACTGTTGGATAACTAGTAATAGTCTTCTTTTCAGTATCCTTTAATACTAAAGTACTACTAACATTAGAAAAACTTCCACTAGCAATAACTGTATTATCTCTAACTAATTTATATTTAAAATAATTGTTTTTTAAAGCACTATCAATAGTAATATTAGATAGTGAAATCTTAACAGCAATATCATAATCACTTAAATTACTACCATAAGTTATTGTAAATTGTGATTTACTAGCCTCTGTTGCATAATCATCTTCATCAATTGGAATACCAACAGTCTCATTTAAATTACTACTCTGAGCATATGTTATTGTAGGTAAAGCCTTAATAGTACTAACATTAAATAACGTATTAGCACTCGTATAAGCATAATATCCATAGCTAACCCCAAAGGCCCCTATAACAATTACAGTAATTGTAATACTTAAAATTAAAATCATTTTTTTAAATTCCACAATATCACCTCTACTATAACCTATTCTACATTAAAATTATAACTCAAACAACAAATAATAGCAACTAATTTTTTCCCATTTCAAAAAAAAGTATAGATATTATTTAAAACATCTATACAAAAACATTAAAGGGATAACATCTTCTTAGCACTTCTTACCATTTGATAAGAATAGCCCATTTCATTATCATACCAAGCTACTATTCTAACTAATTGCTTATTATCTACTTCAATAATATTAGTTAATCTACCATCTACTGTTGCTCCACATGTTGTAGATATTATATCTGAAGAAACTATTGGATCCTCAGTATATTGAATAGTCTCATTACAATTATTCTTAAATATATTATTTATCTCATTACAAGTAGTATTTCTTCCAAGTTCTAATACTAAGTCTACTAAAGACCCGTCAGATACCGGTACTCTAATAGCACTACCTAATAATCTACCATCAAGTTCTGGAATAACCTTTCCAATAGCAGAAGCTGCTCCAGTTGAAGTAGGCACAATATTCATCGCACATGCCCTACCTCTTCTTTCTTTAATACCTTTCTTATGAGCTACATCTAAAGTAACTTGATCATTAGTATAAGCATGTATAGTAGTCATATTACCTTTAATAATACCAAATTCATCATTAATAATATTAAGAACAGGTGCTAAGCAATTAGTCGTACAACTAGCCGCTGAAACAATAACATCATTACTATTTAATATATTATCATTAACATTATATACAATAGTCTTCATATTACCTTTACCAGGTGCTGAAATTAATACTTTCTTAGCACCTGCTTTAGCATGAAGCATTGCCTTATCATATTCAACAAATCTACCTGTACACTCAAATACTATATCAATATCCAACTCTTTCCAAGGTAAATTAATTGGATCAGCTTCTTTATATACATTAATATGTCTTCCATCGATAATTAATCCTGTTTCATCAAAAGAAACCTCTTTGCCATATCTTCGATGATTAGTATCATACTTAAGTAAATAACATAATTCTTCAGAAGTTGATAAATCATTAATAGCAACAACTTCTAAATCTTTATCTTCTTCCATTATTCTAAAAACCAATCTTCCTATTCTACCAAAACCATTTATTGCAACTTTCTTCATATCTATCCTCCAATAATATTATACCAAAAAATAATAAACATACAACAAAAAAAATTACTATTATCACTAATAGTAATTTTTTAATATCTCTTTAATTATTCAATAATTTCAGAAACAACACCAGCACCAACTGTATGTCCACCTTCTCTTATAGAGAATTTAGTACCGTTTTCAACAGCGATTGGAGCTATTAATTCTACTGTCATAGAAACATTATCACCAGGCATAACCATTTCAACACCTTCAGGTAATGTAATTACACCAGTAACATCAGTAGTTCTGAAATAGAATTGAGGTCTGTAATTTGTAAAGAATGGAGTATGTCTTCCACCTTCTTCTTTAGAAAGTACATAAACTTCAGCTTTGAATTTTTTATGTGGATGAACACTTCCTGGTTTAGCAAGAACTTGTCCTCTTTCAACGTCTTCTCTAGAAATACCTCTTAATAATACACCAGCATTATCTCCTGCTTCAGCATAATCAAGTGATTTTCTAAACATTTCAATACCAGTAACAACTGTTTTCTTAGTAGGTTTAAGACCAACAATTTCAACTTCATCATTAAGTTTTAATTGTCCTCTTTCAACACGGCCAGTAACAACTGTTCCACGACCAGTGATTGTAAATACGTCTTCAATTGACATTAAGAATGGTTTAGTATTATCTCTTTCAGGAGTTGGAATCCAAGTATCAACAGCATCCATTAAATCTTCGATAGCTTTAACAGCAGCAGGATCTCCTTCAAGAGCCTTTAATGCAGAACCTCTAATGATTGGAGTGTTGTCTCCATCATAATCATATTCATTTAATAATTCACGAATTTCCATTTCAACTAAGTCTAATAATTCTTCATCATCAACTTGGTCGCATTTATTCATGAATACAACCATTCTAGGTACACCAACTTGTCTAGATAGTAGAATGTGTTCTCTTGTTTGAGCCATTGGACCATCAGTAGCAGCAATAACTAGAATAGCACCATCCATTTGAGCTGCACCAGTAATCATATTCTTTACATAGTCAGCATGTCCTGGACAATCAACGTGAGCATAGTGACGTTTGTCAGTTTGATACTCAACGTGTGAAGTATTAATTGTAATACCTCTTTCTCTTTCTTCTGGAGCTTTATCGATATTAGCATAATCAACAAATTCTGCTCCGCCTTTAGCAGCTAAAACTTTAGTAATTGCAGCTGTTAAAGTAGTTTTACCATGGTCAACGTGACCAATAGTACCAATATTAACATGTGGTTTTGAACGATCAAATTTTTCTTTTGCCATTTTAATTTTTCCTCTCTTTCTTAACTTTATACAATATCTATTGTATCAAATATTTAAAATTTTGCAATATATTTTACTAATTATTGCCGTTTTTCTTAACAATTGCCTCAAAGATAGATTTAGGAACTTCTTCATAATGATCTAAGAACATTGAGAATGTACCTCTACCTTGAGTATTACTTCTTAAGTTAGTAGCATAACCGAACATTTCAGCTAACGGAACCATTGCAGTAAATGCAATTGCATTACCTCTTGTTTCTTGTCCAAGTGGTTTACCACGTCTAGAAGTAAGATCTCCAATAACACTACCAGTATATTCATCTGGAGCAACAACTACAACCTTCATTATAGGTTCTAGAAGTACTGGACGACATTTATTTTTGATTTCTTTTACAGCAAGTGAAGCTGCAATCTTGAAGGCCATTTCTGATGAATCGACATCATGATATGAACCATCATATAATGTTGCTTTAACATTAACCATTGGATAACCAGCAATAACACCAGTTTGTAGAGCTTCTTGAAGTCCTTTATCAACAACAGAAATGTATTCTCTAGGTACTACACCACCAACAACATTATCAACGAATTCGTATTCTTTATCTGGATTTGGCTCGAATCTAACCCATACGTGACCATATTGTCCACGACCACCAGATTGTTTAATATGTTTACCTTCACATTCACCCATTTGAGTAATAGTTTCACGGTAAGCAACTTGAGGAGCACCAACGCTAACCTCAACACCAAATTCTCTCTTCATACGATCTACTTGAATATCTAAGTGAAGTTCACCCATACCAGATATAACAGTTTGACCTGTTTCAGGATCTGTATGATATCTAAATGTTGGATCTTCTTCAGCTAACTTAGATAATGCTATACCCATTTTTTCTTGGTCAGATTTTGATTTAGGTTCAATAGCTTGTGAAATAACTGGTTCTGGGAATTCCATACCTGACATAATACAAGGTTTCTTTTCATCACACAATGTATCAGCAGTAGTAGTATTCTTAAGACCAACTATTGCTCCAATATCACCAGCGTATATTTCAGGAATTTCCTCACGGTGATTAGCATGCATTTGTAATATTCTTCCAACTCTTTCTTTAACATTCTTAGTTGAATTTAATACATAAGAACCACTTTTAAGAACACCAGAATATACTCTGAAGAATGTAAGTCTACCAACGAATGGATCTGTCATAACCTTAAATGCTAAAGCAGTAAAAGGTTCAGAATCAGATGGATGTCTTAATACTTCATTGCCATTAAAATCTACACAATGAATTGCTTCAATATCAGTAGGTGCTGGTAAATAATCAACAACAGCATCTAGAAGTAATCTTATACCTTTATTAGCTAAAGCATCAGAACATAATACTGGGAAGAACTTAGCCATTAAAGTTCCTTTTCTAATCGCTTTCTTTAAATCTTCTTCAGTAATTTCTCCACCATCAAGGTAAGTCATCATTAATTCTTCATCAAAATCAGATACAGCCTCAATTAATGTATTTCTATACTCTTCAGCCTTATCTTTCATATCAGCAGGTATTTCTGCTTCAGTTATTTTTTCCTCTTCAGTTCCATCAAACATATAAGCTTTCATATCAACTAGGTTAATAACTCCACTAAAGTCTGATTCAGAACCAATTGGTAATTCGATTGGCGCACAATTAGCACCTAATCTATCTTTAATAGTCTTTAAACTATAGTAATAATCTGCACCAATCTTACCCATCTTGTTACAACATATCATAATAGGTACATTGTATTCAGCAGCTTGACGCCATACAGTTTCTGTTTGTGGTTCAACACCAGCTTGCGCATCAAGAAGCATAATAGCACCATCTAATACTCTCAAACTTCTCTGAACTTCAATAGTAAAATCTACGTGTCCAGGAGTATCAATAATATTTAAACGATGATCTTTCCAATAAGCAGTTGTTGCAGCACTAGTAATTGTAATACCTCTCTCTTGTTCCTGAGCCATCCAGTCCATTTGAGATTCTCCATCATGAGTTTCTCCAATTTTATGAATCTTACCAGTTAAATATAAAATTCTTTCAGTAGTTGTTGTCTTACCAGCATCAATATGAGCCATTATTCCAATATTTCTAGTATTTTGTAAACTAACTTTACGTGCCATATTTTATATTTCCTTTCCTACCATCTATAATGAGCAAATGCCTTATTAGCTTCTGCCATCTTATGAGTATCTTCTCTTTTCTTAACACTAGCACCTACACCATTAGATGCATCTATAATTTCATTTGCTAAATTTTCAGCCATAGAATGACCATTTCTTAATCTAGCATAATTAATTAACCAACGAAATGCTAAAGCTTGTGCTCTTGCAGGCTTAACTTCAACTGGAACTTGATAGTTAGCTCCACCAACTCTTCTAGATTTAACCTCCAAAGCTGGTTTAATATTGTTCATAGCCTTTTCAAAAACAGTCATAGCATCTTCACCAGTTTTTTCGGCTACCATATCAAATGCATCATATAGAATTCTTTGAGCAGTACCTTTCTTACCATCTTGCATTATTTGATTAATAAGTTTAGTAACAACCTTAGACTTATATATTGGATCTGGTAGTACATCTCTCTTAACTGCACGTCTCTTACGCATAATATTCCTCCTTCCACTTATATTTATTTAAATTAATTTCTATTTCTTAGGTCTTTTAGCACCATACTTAGAACGACCTTGCATACGGTTTTGAACTCCAGCAGTATCCATAGTACCACGAATAATGTGATAACGAACACCGATTAAGTCCTTAACACGTCCACCTCTAATTAAAACAACACTATGTTCTTGTAGATTGTGTCCAATACCTGGAATATAACAAGTAACTTCCATACCATTAGATAATCTAACACGAGCATATTTACGAAGTGCTGAGTTTGGCTTCTTTGGAGTCATAGTTCCAACACGAGTACATACACCTCTTTTTTGAGGTGAATTTTGTTGTGTTTGTTTTTTCAAAACAGTATTAATTCCCTTACCTAAAGCAGGTGATTTACTCTTTCTAGTCTTATTACCTCTTCCTTTTTTTGTTAATTGATTTACAGTAGGCATTATAACCCTCCCTTCTTACACACACCCTGGTGTTTCATTTATACTCATTAATATAAGTCTTGCCCTAAAGCAAAACCTAAAATTAAGAACAAGTGTAATATATCAAATTTACAATAAATAGTCAATACTTTTTACATAATTTGTTCAATTTTTC
>DJPK01000025.1 GCA_002438545.1 Caryophanales bacterium UBA6414 | reverse complement strand
CTGCCCCCATCAAAATAATTAGTAAAATTCCTACATCTATAATATTCATTTCATTCCTCCACAAATATTATATAATATTTTTAGAAAAAAATAAATATTTATGATAAAATATATATAAGAGGTGTAAAATGAATAACAAACAAATAACTATTACTTTAAAGGTGTCTCCTAATACTATTGAAGAAATGAAAGAATTTTTAAATGATAGTATTCGTGAAAAAACACCACCTTATGCTATATTTCAAGCTGATGATTGTGATACGGTCATTACTGTATATCAAAGTGGTAAAGCAGTATTTCAGGGAAAAGACGCTGACTTATCAAGTAGTTTTTGGATTGAAAGAGAAAAATATTTAAATCCCAACAAAGCATTAGAAACTACTAATAGTCAAGATAAAGTTAAAGAAGATAAGAAAGATGATAACCCGCTAAAACTTAGAATAAATTCTATTGGTAGTGATGAAGTTGGTACTGGTGATTTCTTTGGTCCTATCGTTGTTACGGCTACTTATGTTTCTAAAGAAAATATTGACTTCCTACTAGAACTTAAAGTTAAAGACTCCAAAAAAATGAGTGATAAAGATATTATTAAAGTAGTACCTGAAATAATAAAAAAAATACCATATCATACTTATATTCTATCTAATAGTGAATATAACAAAGTATATGGTACTGATATGAATATGAATAAAATGAAAGCTGTTCTTCATAACAAAGTATTAAATGAATTTACTAAAGATAATAAGTATCAATATGATTATGCTGTCATAGATCAATTTGAAGTTCCAAGAAGTTATTATAATCATATTAAAGGAGCTATTAATAATGTCGGTAAAATTACTTTCTTAACTAAAGCCGAAGACAAATGCTTATCTGTTGCCTGTGCTTCATTAATTAGTAGATATATTTTCTTGAGCCAAATGAATAAGTTAAGCAAAGAAGTAGGCTTCACTCTTCCCAAAGGTGCCGGTCCACTAGTTGATGACGCTGCTAAAAAAATTGTTAACGTGTATGGCATTGATAAACTTAAAAGTATTGCCAAACTAAATTTCAATAATTACAAAAAATTAACTGAAAAATAATGTATTCTCTCATATAGTCATGCATTATTTTTTTATATCTGCGAGTTTTACAAAGCTAATTAAGAAAATTGGCACTAACGATATATAAAGCATTACTTTAACATTATCTATAAATAGATAAAACATTAAACAAATAATACTTCTTAAGAAACAGAAAATTAATTCACAAGTTATTAAATAACCATTTATATTACTATTCTCTATATTATAAATATTTTTATTACTAATTAATTCAAACGATTTAATACCCAAACCCTCAAGAAGAGCCACTACCAAAAGAATATATTTATTAGTAATATTAAGTTTTAATAAAAGTACTAAACAAAAGATAATATTTATATATTTAAAATATTTATTTATATTTATTCTATGAGCTATATAATATAGATATACTATTGAAGATATACATATCAAAATATTAAAGGTTCCAACATAATTTAAACTCTTCTTAACATATAAATATAAATAAATAGGTTCTAGTAAAAGAAATATTACTTTAAACTGTTCTAATATAAAGAATATTAACTTATTACTATTTATCTTACTATACTCTATTTTATTATTTGTTATATCATCTTTTATAAATATTAAAGGTATAATACTTATTACTGATAATATTATTACAATAATTGAACTTACTAATATTGAATACTTATCTACTATATAACTTCCTAGAATAGAAGAAAATATTATAGGTAAGTAAGCTGATATTAAAATACTCACTATCTTCTTATCTTCTACTTTATCTACTAAATTCATCGCATAATAATGTCTAATTGTATGATATATAAATGATGAAGTAGATAGTATTATACTAAGTATAACTAAATTATAATTAGTCGTCCTCATCACACTCAAATAATAAAACGATACTCCGTATAATAACCCTGAAATAATTAATAATACTTTTCTCTTAATATGCTTTGTTAAATATATAGTTATATAACTTATAAATACTCCTACTAAATAATAAATACTATAAAATAATAAAATATTTTTTATTTTATAACCCTTTTGATATAGATAAACAAAAGAAAATATTTCAACTATATTTCTACTAATATTAGATAGAAATAGAAAGATATTATATAATGTTAATTTTTTCATGTACTCACCAATAATAGTATGGTTTATCTGATATATTTTAAACGAAAAAGAAGATTACTCTTCTCGCTTTTCAATATAATCTTTCTTTATTTTATCTATTTCATTATCTACTTCTTCAGTATATTCATCATCCCCTATTACATCCCATGGTTCTTCGTCTTCTTCAATAGCTATTTTAACTTTAGTACTACCAACTATCTCTACTCCTAATTCTTTTTCTATTTCTAAATCAATACTATTACCATTTTCGTGAGCACTAATACAAGATGGTTGTTTAAGACTTCTTACAATTATATCCTTTTCTTCTGAATCAATACTTTCTTTTTGATTTACTGATACTGTTTCTTGATAAGCAATATTCTTAGTAATAACTGTAGTTTTAGTATCATTTTCGTATGAATACCAAATATTAACATCAAATGATCCATCTATTACTATTTTTCCATTATGTTCATGTCCTGAAAACTTATGATTAATAACCCAACATCCTAAAATAGTATTAGGTGTATTTTCACAGGCAACATTATAAGTATTTTTATAATGTTTCTTTCCTTTACCAATTACAGCTTTTGTAACTATCTCTTTAAATGTTGACAAGATATCACCCCTCACAATAATTTATGATAAAGTTGGGAAAATAGTACCTAATATTAAAAAGAAAGTATTTATAACCAGTTTCTCTAGCTTCAGTATTACCATTTCTAACCTCCGCTAATAATTCATAGAGTTCTTTTTTAGATATTCTTTCAGGTAGTTTCTCTATATCTCTTAACGCATTCCCAACCATTTTTTGTCTCCCCTTAAATTTGCCTTATATATTACACTATTTTTTAAAATTTTAGCAAGATATTATATTAAATCACTTTGCTTTATTATAAAAATATTCTTATCTTTATAGAAGGCATAAAAGATATTCTCTAATTTAACATCTTTTTTAGTTAAAATATTATCAATCCATTCTTCATCTTTATCTAAATATTTTAAAGTATCTTTTTGGACCTTACCATCTAAAATAATTGGTAGTGGTAAATACTTATTCTTATTAGCATACCCAAACACTGAAAGACTACCATTATTCTCTAGTATAGCATACTCTACTTCTTCTAATGACTTAAAACCTTTATCACGAATCTGTACTAATAAATCATCTAAACTATATCTCTGCTTTAGCATCTCTTTATAATTAATATACCCTTCTTTTATTATAATAGAAGGATTACCATCCAAGAAGTTTCTTAACTTCGGCTTCTTTATTGAAAAATACGCTAAAATAGTTTGCAATATTGTTAAAGTTATAATAGGTAATATTGAATAAAATATTGACTTATCATATCCTTCTATACTAATCATTGCTAACTCAGCCATTAATATTGATACTATCAAATCTATTATTCCTAACTGTCCTACTTCTCTTTTACCCATAATACGATATATAAGTATTATAAAGAAATAAAAGAATACTGTTCTAAAAAATATTATTAAATAATTCATCTTCATCACCTATTTTATTATGGTAAATAACATATTACTTTATACAATTACATATATATTATTAGGTGAAAATATGATTATAAACTATTTAAAAAGTTTTGCTTTAACTATTCTAATTATCTTTGGTGGTGCTATTATAACTACCTTACTAGAATACTTTACTAATAATACTCAAGTATTAATTAATATCTTAAAAATAATAACTATCCTACTATCTATCTTTATTCCAACATTTATTTTAGGTAGAAAAAGTGAACGTAAAGGTTATCTAGAAGGTTTAAAATATGGTGCTATCTTAATAGTATTATCACTAATACTAAATATAATATTTAAAACTAAATTTAACTTTGACATAATTATTTATTTTATAATAATGTTAGTATCTGCTATGCTAGGTAGTATGATGGGAATAAACTTTAAAAAGAATAAGTAAAAAATACGAACAAAATCGTATTTTTTATTTATATATATCTTTTATTTTATCAATAGGAATATATTCATTATCCATCGTAATTAAATTATTATTTATATATGCTACTATTCTTTTCTTTACTACCTCATTATCTAATTCAATAAAAACATCAGCTTTATAGACATAACTTGGAGAATTAAATATATTCTTAATCTTTTGTTCAATAGTAAATCTATCATATTCTTCATGTTTTCTAATAGGTATCTCTTCTTTCTTAGTCTTATCCATAGTAGTATATAGTTTTTGAACATTATTTATATTTTTATCAATTGTACTATGATACATCTTAGGTAATTCTTTCAAATAACCATCTCCTTCTAGTTAATTATATGTATAATTTTTATTTTTTTCTAAAAAAGTTAATTATTGTAAATATTTGTGGTAGAATAATAGAAGAATGAAGGTGATTATTATTAAACAAATATCTAAATTTAAAGTAGAAAGAACTATTCTAATTCCTATCTTACTATTCTTAATAATTAGTGTTATATCTATTATTGCTACAAAACCTTTTTTAAGTAGTGAATATAGTAATTTATGGTTAAAACAAATAGTCTGGTATACAATAGGAATAGTCTTAGCCTATAGTATGATGACATTAGGTAATAAGTTTTTTTATCATCATGCTTGGATATTATATATAACTGGTGTTATATCATTAATACTAGTACTATTTATTGGAGCAGATATTAAAGGTGCTAAATGTTGGTTTCGAATACCTTATTTAGGAACCGTCCAACCTAGTGAATTTATGAAAATATTCTTAATAATACTTATTGCCAGGTTAATAGATGAATTTAATAATGATTATCCTAATCCAGATATTATGGATGAATTTAAGTTCTTACTAAAAATATTAGTAATAGTTCTAATACCATCAGCTCTAACTTTTGCTGAACCCGATACTGGTGCTGTTATTATGTACTTTATTATTACTATTACTATGCTATTTATCGGAGGATTTAGAAAAAGATGGTTTATTATGTC
>DJPK01000057.1 GCA_002438545.1 Caryophanales bacterium UBA6414 | reverse complement strand
GGCAGCAAAAAAGTTATCAACATATAAAGAAAGGAAAATACTTATGAAAATATTATGTATTGGGCATTCTAGCTGGGATATAACTGTTCCAGTTGATGAATATCCAATTGAAAATACTAAATATAGATATAATGAAAAATATAGTGCTGGTGGGGGTCCTGCATCTAATGCAGCCTACTTACTGGGTAAATGGGGTGTAGAAACAGTTATTGCAAGTACTGTTGGTTCTGATGATTTTGGAACACACATCAAGAAAGAATTTCAAGATATAAAAGTTAATACTGATTATATAGAAACTAGTTATGAAAAAGATACATCATTATCATTTATCTTAATAAATAAGAATAATGGTTCTAGAACAGTGTTTAATGTTGCAACTGAACATCCAGCATTAAAAAAATTAAGTTATGATTTTGTACCAGATATTATATTTACTGATGGACATGATTATGGTGCAACTCAAAATGCTATTAGTAAGTTTCCAAATGCTATTAGTATTATTGATGCTGGAAGAGTAACTCCAGAACTACTTGAATTATGCAAATATATAAAATATATAGTATGTAGTAAAGGTTTTGCAGAAACTGTTACAGGTATGAAATTTGATTATAATAATCCATCTACTTTAGTAGCTATATATAATAAATTACAAGATAAATATCCAAATAGTAATTTAGTTATAACTTTAGAAGAAAAAGGATGTTTATATCAGGTTGGAAATGAAATTAAGATAATGCCAGGTTTAAAAGTAGATGCAGTTGATACAACTGGGGCTGGTGATATATTTCATGGAGCATTTACTTATGGTATAGCTAATAACTTTGATATGGAAAAAACAATTACTTTAGCAAATATAGCTGCAGGTTTATCAGTAACTAAAATTGGTTCAAGATTATCAATACCTAATTTATCTGAAGTATTAGATTATTATGCTAAGAAAATAGGACAAGTAAATGATAACCAGTAAGACTCCAAAACTTGATTTACATGGAGAAATAACAAGTATGGTTGAAGTATTAGTTAATGAGTTTATTAATGTAAATAAATTATCTGGTATAAATGAAGTAATAATTATACATGGTAAAAGTACTAATATTTTAACTGAAGAAGTACATAAAGTACTTAAGAAAAATAAAGATGTAAGTAAATATTATAAGAATAATTGGAATCTTGGAGAAACAATAGTAGAAATAAAAAAATAAGCATTGATGCTTATTTTATTTTTTGGGTATTTTTAAAGTTTAGTTTTACATAGTTTGCTAAAATATCTTTGCCTTTTTCATTTACAAGTTCTTGAACAAATTCATCAACATTTATTCCAGCACCTTTGGGAATATCTTTTCCTAATTCTTCACTCATTTTATACATTTCTCTTAAGAAAATATATCTACTTATAATTGATGCACAAGCAACACTTAAACATTGTTCTTCAGCTTTCGGTGTAAATGTAATATTTGTTACTTTTTTAGGAATATCTGATAAGTAACCATAATAATTCTTTGGTGGAGTAAATTGGTCCACAACAATTTTATCATATGGTAAGTTTTTTTCTACTAAGTTAAGTAATACTTTATTATGAAGTATTGCTTTTATTTTATTCATATTTACTTTATCATGTTCTAGTTTATTATATTCAGCATTTGTTAATATAAATGCTGAATAAGGTATTTTTTCTATAATAGTTGGTGCTATTTTTTTGATATATTCATCAGTTATTTTTTTTGAATCAGTAACTTTTAAATCATGTAAGAAACTAACATTTTCTTTTGAAACAAAAGTAGCTGCCACCACAATTGGTCCAAAATAATCTCCTGTTCCAACTTCATCAGAACCAATAGTAGAATAAATATCATAATTAAATGATTTAGTTTCCTTTGTATTAGTTGTTTTATCTTTACTAGTTTTAATATCTATAATTCTTCCATTAAATTTTTTTTCCATATCAATCCATATATTAGCATCAATATCAGCAGAAATACCTTGAAACATTACTTTACCAGATTCATAAAGAGTAATAATAGTGCCACCTTCTTCAGCTTGAAAAATTGCATAAGGAGGAGTTTTATCTCTTTTTAAATCTTCATAATACTTAATCATCTTTGGTTTTATATTATCACTTATCTTAAAAACTATTGTCATTTTTCTTCCTCATTTCATAATATATTTTATCATATATAACAATTCTTGTAAAATAATTTATAAATTGATTATATTTATCTTTATTTTTGGGAATATTTATAATATAATTATTATGAGGAGAGAATAAAAATGAATATAATTAGTGTAGCTATAATACTTATTGTATTATTGTACGTGGTTTTGGGTTTCAAGAGAGGGGTTATTAAAACTGGTGTTTCATTAGTTGGAACTATTGCAATATTAGTAGTATCTTATGTTTTAAAAGATATAGTTGCAAACTTTTTAATGAAATATTTACCATTCTTTAACTTTGGTGGTGTTTTTGAAGGTATTACATCAATTAATATTTTAATGTATGATATGATATCATTTATTGTAGTATTTGTTATACTTTATTGTTTACTTAATATTTTACTTACATTATCAGGATTAATTGAAAAGTTATTAAAATTAACTGTTATTTTAGCAATACCATCTAAAATACTTGGAGCATTACTTGGATTAATTGAAGGAATATTAGTATCATTCTTATTATGTTTTGTATTTTTACATTTAGCTCCAACAGAAAAATATGTTATGGATAGTAAACTAGCAATTGTGTTACTTGAAAGAAGTCCATTTATAGGTAGAATGACTACTAGTACAACACTTGCATTAGAAGATATAAATAATATTGTTAATGATTTAAAAGAAGATGACGATAGAAGTGATGCTAACTTTAAAGTATTACATCAATTAATTTATTGGAAAGTAATAACTGTTGATGAAGCACAAACATTAATTGATAATAAAAAGATAGTATTTGATAATGAAATTCAATTGGGGGAATAGTTTATGGTTAAACATTTAGAGAGTGAAAATGAGTTTAATGAACTTATAAAGGGTAGAGTTCTTGTAGACTTTTATGCTGATTGGTGTGGTCCATGTAAAAGACTTGCGCCATTACTTGAAGAATTAGAAGGTATTGATATAATAAAAGTAAATGTTGACATGTTTGATAATTTATCTAGAAGTTATGGAATAATGAGTATTCCAACATTAATTCTTTTTGATAGTGGCAGTGAAGTTAAAAAAACAATAGGTTTTAAAACTAAAGAAGAAATTGAAGAATTCATAAAATAAGAAAAAATAAAGGGGCTGTTGGGAAATTAA
>DJPK01000022.1:6980-8282 GCA_002438545.1 Caryophanales bacterium UBA6414 | reverse complement strand
GTAATACCGGTTGTTTTATAGACCTCACTAATTATCTTCATTACTAATTCTGGTGCAGTCATTTTATAGAACTTTAGATAATTAGTAATATCACAAAATACTTCATCAATTGAGTACACTAAGATATCTTCTTCAGCAATATATTTTAGATATATGTTATAGATAGCAGTACTATATTTCATATATAAACGCATACGTGGAGTGGCTTTAATAAAGTCTAGTTCAAGATTATTATTCTTTTTTATTTCAGAATCTAGATATGATTTCTTGGTAAAGGGACGATATTTATTATTTTTTCTTCTTTGATAATTTACTTCTCTAACTTTTTGGATGGCTTCAAATAAGCGACATCTTCCGGATAAGCCATATGATTTAAGAGATGGAGAGACAGCTAGGCAGATTGTTTTAGCGGTTCTAGCTTCATCGGCTACTACTAAATTAGTGTCTAAGGGATCTAGCCCCCTTTCAACACATTCGACTGAGGCATAAAAACTTTTTAAATCAATACATATATATACTCTATCCATCTTCTCACCTCACATATATTAATATTATAACACGAGATATTTTTTAATACATAGAAAAAACTTGGATTTTTTTATCCAAGTTTTAACAATAAACTACGTTTAAAATTCTAATTATTTCTTTCTCGTTTAAAACTTTGCCTTCGCAAATTAATTTATCTTCAATTATAAGACCAGGTTTATTCTTTATATTATATTTTTGGAGTGAGGAATTACTGTCTTCTTTTATTATTTTAATCTTTTTATCTTTTAAACTTTTAATTACTTTGGTAAGATTCTTGTATAAATGATTCCCATTTTTACAATTACTTCCAACTATTTTAACTTCTATATTAATCACCTTTCTTTTATAGTTATATTCTTCTTTTATATCTTATATTATCACCACCTTACATTATTAATAATAATACCTATACCTTAAATGAACATTAAATATATTAAATATTTTTAATTTTCTTTTTATTTAGATATTTATCAATTAATATATAGCCTAAATCAATAGTTAATAATACTAATTCTACTATTAATAAGTTTAAGATAAAGTTATTATTTGGTTTATTATTTATCATATCATTTGTCATATTAATTTCTTGATAAGATATTTCTTCACCATTAGTATAACTATTTATTTCTGTATATAAACCATTTTCTTCTTGACCTTCTATTTCACCATTAACATATACTTTTAATGATTTGTAATTTAAGTTATCAGCACTATAAAGTAGTGTTGAAATAGTTTTAGTTGTTTTAAAGGCTGTTATAATGTTATCGTCTTGGT
>DJPK01000022.1:5877-6846 GCA_002438545.1 Caryophanales bacterium UBA6414 | reverse complement strand
CATCTTCGGAATCAAGTCCGGAATCATTACTACTAGAGTGTGCAAAGGCATATATTTTACCACCATTAATAATTAATGTTCCGTTAGAGTCAATAGCGTCTCCTGCATCACCATCATCATCAACAATAGCAATTAGGGAATTAACATCAATAGTTAAAGTGTTTCTAACATTATTGCCGGCACTGTTAGCAGTAGTGGTATTTAGACAGTCATCATGAGCATGTATTTCATAATCACCAGTACCACCGCTAAAGGTTAAATTACCTTTGGTTTCAATTCCTTCTTTATTTTTACTTACGACTTTTAGGTAGCCTTTACCTTCAAAATATAAGTCAATATCGGAACTGATGGCACCACTACCTTTATAGAATAGATATGGATCACCATCGTTTAAGTCTTTATTATCGGCTTTAACAGTAGCAAATAAAATATTGTTTAGTTCACTAGCACTATAGATTCCATAATATGATGAATATTTTTCATAGTTACTTAATTGACTACCTGTATAGTATGACTTATAGGCGTCTAAATCGTCTGAAGGTAATAAACTTACTTTTTTGAACTTACCACCTTCAATATAGTTTTTGGTATTTTCTTTAGTTATGATTGTTACTTTACAGTCAGTATATGTTGTTTCTTTATTGTAGACAAATATGGCTGGAGCTTTCTTAGTATCTGTATCAATATTAACATTATTTAAGATTAAATTAATATTACCTTTAAGATTATTAGTATTAACTGCTATCATATAGCCTTTAGCAGTTCCTGTTAATTCAATATCACCGGTAGTATTAATATTTAAAGCTCTGATTTCTAATGTTTTGATTTTGGTATCGTTAGAGTTATTATCAATAAAATCATCTAAGTCAGGACTTTTAACACTTGATACACCATCAAATAAGAAATCAGTTATATATATTTCAGGTAAGTTTTTAGCATTATAATCTACTAAGAAGTCTTCAAGGGAAG
>DJPK01000022.1:0-5786 GCA_002438545.1 Caryophanales bacterium UBA6414 | reverse complement strand
TACTTGTTAGAGCGGATACTTTAGTATTAAAAGATAGTAAGCTTATAAATATTATAAATAAATATTTTCTTAATTTTTTCATATAGCACCTCAGTTAGTTCCTTGGTTATTGTTTTGACCATTGTTTGACATTTCAGGAGGATTTCCATTCATCATTTCGCCAGGTTCTTTGCCATTAGTCATTTGGTTATTATTATTATTATTGGCTATTGTATAGACATATATTGAACTGGTTGATATAATAGCTCCTAGTAATAATCCTGTTATAAATATAATTATTTTTTGTTTCATATTTTTTTATTCTCCTTTATATTATTTAAAATTTTATTTCAATATCTTTTTCAGCATAAGTTCTACCACTTGGATATTTAACTTTAAGAGTAATAGTGTCCCCTACTTTCTTTTCATATAAGACATTTTTAATATCGTTAACAGAGCTTACTTCGTTATTATCTATATTAGTTATAATATAACCTATTTCTAAGTTATTTTTATCAGCATAGCCACCTTCAGTTATGTTAGATATATAGAAGCCTACAGGTAAGTTATAACCACTTATATTAGAACTGTTAGTCATATAGCCTTCTATTCCTAGAGTCATGCCACTTGATTCTTCTTTACCATTCATTAAGTCAGTAATTAAGTCTTTGACATCAGATATTGGAATAGCAAAACCCATACCTTCAATACTTGCTTCACTAGAACTACCATTTGATGAATATTTAGCAGAGTTAATACCAACTACTTCACCTTTATTGTTTAATAGAGCACCACCGGAATTACCTCCGTTAATAGCAGCATCTATTTGAATCATTTTATTAGTATAACCATTAGTTTCTATTTCTCTATTAAGAGCACTGACAACGCCGGTAGTTACTGATTGACCATAACCTAGAGCATTACCAATAGCAATTATACCATTACCTACTTTAAGTTCACTGCTGTCTCCTAAAGTGGCAATTTTTATTTGACTTAGAGTATCACTATCTAAAGCACTAACTTTAACAGAAATTACAGCAATATCTTTTCTTTCAGAAGTTCCAACTATTTTAGCATCAGCTTCTTTATCATTAATGAACTTGACAGTTAGTTCATTAGAATCATTGACAACGTGATTATTAGTAAGCATTAGTATTTCATCATTAGAATTACTAATTATAATTCCGGATCCGGCCCCTTCAACATATTGAGTTTGATTACTACCGAAGGAGAATGGTCCGTAGTATCCTGATTGAATTAATGTTTTAGAAGTTATTGAAACAATAGCGGGCATGGTTTCTTCGACTACTTCTGAAACATCAGTTATATATATTCCTTCTTTAATTTTAGTATTTGTTTCAGTACTAGCTAATTTTAAAGTAGTATTACCATTTACATTACTAAAACTTAAAACATTAAATGAGAATAATAAGTATGTACATATAACTAGTATTGAAATAACACTTACACTTATTATTATTTTATTTTTCTTTTTTTGATTCATTTTTAAACCTCCTTATATAATTTTTGCTTATCATACATTTTCCTCCTTTGTACATATTAATAGTATTATATAAAAATTAAACAAAGATTAAAAAAACAGAAAATATTATTTCTGTTTAAAGTTTACTATAAATGTTGTGTAGCCATCTTTACAATTAACACTAATCGTGCCATTATGATTTATAACAATATTCTTAGCAATAGATAAACCAATGCCATAACGGTTATCATTTCTATTTCTAGATTTATCTAGGCGATAGAATCTTTCAAATATCTTTTCTCTTTCACTAATGGGTATTTCTTTACCTTTATTTTTAACAGAGAGATAGATATTATTTTTTTCTTTAGATAGTTTAACAGTAATTTGTGAGTTAGGTAGACTATATCTGATAGCATTATCCATTAGAATACTTAGTAATTCTTTTATTCGGTCTTCATTACAATTAAACATAATATCATTGGCGACATCGACGTCTAGTTCAAGACTATTTTCATATATTAAACTTTCAAATGTTAGGGCTTTATTTTTTATTGCTTTAGATAAGTTAACGTTAGTGTATACTTCATTTTCTTTAATATTTTCTGATTTAGATAAGTCTAGTAAGCTAATAACTAGTTTATTCATACGATTATTTTCCGTTTTAATATTATCTAACCATTTCTTTTCTTTAGGGTTCTTCTCTAACATTTCAGCACTAGCACTGATGATAGCAATCGGGGTTTTTAGTTCGTGAGAAGCGTCATAGATAAATTGTTTTTGTCTAATAAAGGCTTCATTTACGGGTTTAACTATTCTTTTAGTAATGTTTAGAGATATAATTACTTGAATAGTTTCTAGGGTAATAAAGACTAAAATTGATTTAAATAGTTGTTTTAGAAGATAACTTTTAGTACTAGTATTATTAACCATTATTAGATTACCTTCGTTAGTTTCCATAAATACATAATCACTAGTATATAATGATTCTATTTTTTTACTATTTATTTTATTTACATTATTAATTACTAATTCTTTTATTTCACTATCCGTTAAGTCATTAGAGGAATAATTAATTATTTTATCAATATTACCCACCCTATTAAATATAACAACGTAGACTTCATTTTCCATAAATATAGGGTTATAACTATTCTTTTGGATGGTTGAATTAATTATCATAAACTTTTCTTTTAAATCATTATATTCTTTATTATAAATACTTAGGTTAAAAGCAATAAAGATACTAGATAAGAAGGTTGTTAAAATAATAATTAATAGATGAAATATTTTTTGACCTAGATTATTCATGATTAACCTCTAGTTTGTATCCTAAACCACGAAGAGCTTTAATGTTTACTGTTGAGTCAATAGCCTTAAGTTTTCTTCTGATAAAAGATATATAGGCTTCGAGATTATTAGATATTGACTCATTATCCATACCCCATACATAATCATAGATAAACTCTTTAGAGACAACTTGATCTTTATTTCTAAGTAAGCATTCTAGTAAAAGAAATTCTTTACACAAAACATCTATTTCTTCATTATTATTAATATTAATTATTTTCTTTTTATTTAAGTCTAGTCTAATATCACCATACTCTAGATAGTCATTATTACTATTGATATCTTTTTTTAGTTTAATATTTACTCGAGCAACTAGTTCTTCTAAATGGAAGGGCTTGGTTAGATAATCGTCTGCTCCACCTTTAAAACCATTCAGTTTATCTTCAATTCCGTCCATAGCAGTAAGCATAATTACTTGGGCTTTGATATTATTTTCTTTTAGTTCTTTAAGAATAGTAAAACCATCTTTATATGGTAGCATGACATCTAGAATAATTAAATCATAGATATTGGTCATAGCTTTATAACTACCATCATCACCATCAGTACTAATATCAACAGTATATTTTTCTTTTCTTAATCTAGAAGCTATAACATCTGCTAAATTAAATTCATCTTCGACAATTAAAATACGCATAATAAATCACCATTTCTTATATATAATATTTTTATTAAATGAACATTAAATGTGTCTATCAATATATTCATTAATAATATTAATCATATCGTAAGATATAACTTGATTCTTTTCATTATTTGGGATGTTTTCTTCTATTAATCTAGGGGCATCTTTAAGAGGCAATTCTTCTATTTTGAAGTTTTGATTTTTTTCATTTTCAGTATAACTAGTATTTTCTAAGTTAATACTCTTGTTAGTCTTAACAGGATAATAGTATATTTCACATTTTCTATTCTTCCCTACTTCAGGCCAATCTTTGTTTAAATAAGATGTTTTCATGAATGGTTTACCTATTTCTTCATCATCTAGTTCAATACCGGTTTCTTCTTTTACTTCTCTTTTTAAACACTCGTTAAATGTTTCACCTTCTTCGAGATGGCCTCCGATAAACTGATAGATACTATTTTCATTACCAATTGATAATTTATCATTTTTTAATAATAATACTTTTACTCTTATTACTAATTCTGTGATTTCATCTTCACGTAAGTTATCATAATTATATATTATTTCTTTCATAGTAATCACTTTCTAACATTTCCATTGTTATTTCATCATGATATTTACCATTTAGAAAATAGGCACCATGTCTTGTTCCACATCTTTTAAATCCTGATTTTTCATAGCATTTAATGGCTCTTTCATTAAATGAAAATACTTTTAAGTCAACACTATGCATATTTTGAAAATTAAAAGCAAAGTCTAAAAGTAATTTTAAGGTTTCAGTACCATAACCCATACTTCTATTTTCTTCATCACCAATAAATATACCTAGCGTACATTTTCTATTCAATCTATCAATATCCATTAGAGAACAATTACCAATTAATTCGTCAGTATCTTTTTTAATTATGGCAAACTTGGCTTCACTTTTTGAAGCGTTTGCTAACCAATCTTTTTCACTTTCAAATGTTGTTATAGCGGTTGTTCTACCAATATTATCTGTTATAGTTCTATCATTCATCCAATAAACATATTTTTCAGCATCTTCACTATTTATTGGTGATAGATATATTCTTTCTCCTTCTATTTTCTTAAAATATTTCATATTATCACCTCCTTTATACTATTATACCACAAGTTTATTGCATAATAAAAGAGTATTACTTAGTTGAATACTTCTTATTTAATTAAAGATATTAATTTAGGTGCGAATATAATAAGACCAACGATGGCTGAGCCAATAGCAAATACTAGAACACCACCGGCTGAAATATCTTTTGATCTTTTAGCGTCATTATTTATTTGAGGCATGGCTAGATTAACAGCAATCTCAATGGCTGTATTAAATAATTCTCCACCAATAACAATGGCAAACCAACTAATACACACTATCCATTCCCATGATTTTAGTTTTAATATTATTCCTAAAACAATAACAATAGTGGCTACAGTAATATGAATTTTAAGATTTCTTTCTGTTTTGAAAGCACTTTTTAAGCCGGCAAAGGCATATTTGAAACTATTAATTAAATTTTACTTTTCATTATTTCTCCCTACCTAATACAAGTTTATTGGCAAAATTAATATATATTATTAAATATGATAATGATACTAAGAAGCCCGCACAGACATCACTAGTATAATGAACTCCTAAATATATTCTACTGATACCTATCATAATAATTAGTAATGAAAGTATTATAATTAAAGATATTTTTAAGTATTTATTCTTAATATTTTTATAAATTAGATAAATTAAGAAACCATAAAACGCCATACTTACCATTGAGTGTCCAGATGGGAAGCTATATCCTGTTTCGTTAATTATACGATATTCGGTTGGTCGTGGTCGCTGAACAATTATTTTTAGGGCTTGATTTAAAATGGTTATAATAATTAAATTAGCTCCTACTAATCCTCCTACTTTTTTATTCTTGATGGTGAAGAATAATACGATAGCCAATGGTATTAAACAAGTAGCACTACCAAACCAAGTTATTATTTTAAATATGGGAGTTAATGAGTCACGAATTAAGTATGTGGAGATAAACTTATAACCAACAACATCTCCTCGCATTATTTCATTATTAAATACATCTTCTGCTAAAGCAAGAAATAATATTAAACAAATAAAACAAATTATCCACTTATAGTTTTTTATAAATGCTTCTTTAATCCTTTTTAGCATTATTTCACTTCCTAACTTCTATTACATAAATATTATGCACTATGTATTATTAAATGTCGATATATATAAAAAGATATCCAGGATAAACACATGAAAATTTAAATCATGCGTTTTTTTCCAATAGTTTTGCTATGTCATTTGTATTTAAAAGTTTAAATATATTTTCA
>DJPK01000003.1 GCA_002438545.1 Caryophanales bacterium UBA6414 | reverse complement strand
GAAATATTATCTAAAGGTATTAAGGTAAAATTATAATTATAATGATTTATACTTTTGATTTCTAGCATTAACACTATTTTTATTTGTATACTCTAATTTACCTTCTTTAATTAAAGGTTTTAAAATCTTATAAGCAACATATCTTTTTGAAGTTATATTTAAATACTCCATTATTTCTTTTGTAGTTCTTGGTTCTTTACAATATTTTAAAACTTTAATTCTTAAATTAATTGTTAATTGTGAATCGCTTGTTTCACATTTTGTTCCACAATTACCATTTTGTGAATCGTTTGTTTCACATTTTGTTCCACAATTGCTATTTTGTGAATCATTTGTTTCACATTTTGTTTCACAATTACTGTTTTGTGAATCGCTTGTTTCACATTTTGTTCCACAATTACTGTTTTGTGAGTTGCTATGAATAGTAGAATTTTGTAAATTATTTCTAAAAACAACTTTAAAGCTATTTCTTTCTTCATAAAATTCTGGTTCTGGTAATCCATATTTTTTCATTTCTCTTATCATTGTAGGAATCCCTGAATGCCTGTTTTCAATTACAGCACCTTTTTCTTCTAATATTCTAACAATAGTAGGATTTCTGGATTCCATAGATGTAATAGTACCTAACTTCTCTATTCTATTAGTACCATATAAAATACCAGGATTTATTATTTCAATTCTATTAGCATACATATAAACTGATATATAAGCATTTTCTGTTTGTATACTATAATCTCTATGTATCAGTGAATTAGCTACTGCTTCCCTTAGAGCTTCTATTGGATATTCTGTACGATTTATTCTTTTACCATCATCATTAATAATAACTTTTGATTTCATATTTCTCTGAAGAAAACTTAGTGTCTCTTCCAACATTTGTTCAATTGTACCTTCAATTCTTTTATTGTCAATAAATCTTTCACCAAATTTACCTATTTCACCTAATTCTACACCTGGGACAACAACACACGCAATAAAAAGTTGGGGATAAAATGTCTGGGGATAATTACCAAATATTAAAGTTCCTGCTAAAGTTGGATAAGTTTGTTCACTACTACTATCAATTATTCCACATAGTTTTAAACTTCTTTCAAAACTATTTTTAGCAAAATGGGGTTTATTAATTTTTATTTCATTAATAAACTTTACTAATTCTATTCTATTTAAATCTTTAATATTAGCACGTTTAGTAGGCCTAGTATCTTCATAAATATGATCATTATAGCTTTGTAATGCATAAATCTCATAATCAGTCATCAACTCATCTCTATCGCCAATTCTCGTATATGAACCATTTCTCATGCCTTTTCTTTTATAAAAACATGGTTTTTTATTTTGCGGCATTTCATCAATCTTAACTGCCAATATTTTCTTGCCATTATATTCCAAAGGCATAATATCCGCTCTAACTGCAGGTTCCATTGAATCACTACACAATGAAGAAACTTGTTTTTGTAAATCATTTAGATCATATACTCCTTCAACACTAAAATCTTTTTCTTCACTAATGCCAAATATTATAATACCACCACGTTTGTTTGAAAAGCTTGAAATAGTATCATAACATTTTTTGGGAAAACCATTTATTGCTGATTTGGCCTCTATTCTATTTGTTTCTACCTTGTATTTTTTCAAATATTCAATTATTCTTATAATTTCTTTTTCTTGCATATAAAACATCCCTTCAATATTAATATTCAAGAAATATTTTGAAATTACTTCTTTTTTTACAAAAGTTTACAAAAAAAGATCCTACCATAGTAGAATCTATTCAGCACTCTCATCAACATTAAAATCTTTAAGTTCTCCATTATCTGCTAAAATCTTATTTACTTTATCAGATACTTCAGTTAATTTATTATTACAATCTTTTACTAATTCCATAGCCTTAGTATATTTATTAATTGCATCATCCAAATTAACTTCTCCAGACTCTAATTCTTTAACAATACTTTCTAATTCTTTTATTTTATCTTCAAAACTTATATCTTTATCTTTTTTCTTATCCATTAATTTTCACTCACCTTTACTACCTTAGAATATATATTACCATCTTTTAGATTAATAACTATATCATCATTATCTTTAACATTAGTTATACTAGATACTACTACATTATCTTTCTTAATAATACCATATCCTCTATTTAAAGTACTAATTGGATTTAATACTTCTAACTTCTCAGTTAATCCTAACAAAGCTTGTTCTTTAAATTTATATAACATACTAGGATTAGTTAATATATAAGAATTACTACTCTTAAATAATCTAACTTTATTATTATCAATAACTATATTAATCTCTTTATTTAATTTATCTATTAAATTATCTAATTTTTGTTCTAATATCTCATACATCGCTGTAGGTTTCTTTAATATATAACTATTTGCTACATTACTAATTCTAGTCTGATAATTATTAATAATATTATTAATAGCTTGATAACTTCTTCCCTTAGCAGTTTCTAAATAATTTAATATTGTACTAGTATCTGGTACTGCTAATTCTGCTGCCGCTGTTGGTGTTGGTGCTCTTAAATCTGCTACAAAGTCAGCAATTGTAAAATCTATCTCATGTCCTACCGCACTAATAACTGGTACTTTTGAATTATATATTGCCCTAGCAACTATCTCTTCATTAAATGGCCATAAATCCTCTAAAGAACCACCACCACGACCAACTATCAAAGTATCTATATCATAAGTATTAGCTAACTCTATCTTCTTAACTATATCTGCTGCTGCCTCATTACCTTGTACTAAAGCCGGAAATAGTATAGTTTCACATATTGGATATCTTCTCTTAATAGTTGTCAATATATCTCTAATAGCCGCCCCTGTTGAAGCTGTAACTATTCCAATTCTCTTAGGCATTCTAGGTATTCTTTTTTTATGTTCCGGATTAAATAATCCCTCTTTAGCTAAATCTTTCTTTAACTTCTCAAAAGCAACATATAAATTACCAATACCATCTTCTGCCATATTCTCAACATATATCTGATAAGAACCTGTCTGTTCATAAACACTAATTCTACCTACTACTAAAACCTTCATCCCATCACAAGGCATAAACTTTAAATTACCTGTATGATAAGAAAACATAACTGCATTTAATCTACTAGTTTCATCTTTTAAAGTAAAATAATAATGCCCCCTCGTATGTGCCTTAAAATTAGATATCTCCCCTTTTAAATATACCATTCTTAAATTAGTATCATTCTCAAACTTAATCTTTAAATATCTATTTAATTCACTAATAGTTATATAATTATTGTTCATTATCTACCCTACTATGATAAACCTTATCAAGAACCCCATTAATCATCTTACAAACACTATCATCAGAATAATTCTTAGCAAGTTCTACTGCTTCATCAATACTAACTAAACTAGGTACATCAGTATATAATAATTCATATATAGCTATTCTTAAAATAGCTTGATCGGTTAACCCTAATCTATCTATTGCCCAATTCTCTAAATACTTATTAGCACACTCATCTATCTCTTTAATATTCTCTACAACACCATGTACTATATTAGTAATAAACTTACTCTTAACTTCAGTTTGTGAATCTATTATATTATCTATATCATAATCAATATTATTAGTCTCATATAACTCAATTTGATATAATATTGTCATTGCTTTATATCTTTGCTCATGTCTACTTAATTCCATCTAAATCACCTACCTACTAAATCATAACATAAAATAAACATTTTGTTAACCATAAAACTATATTTAAAGAAAAAAATATACATCTAAAGACAACCAAACTATATATAAAAATGCTAGCCACTGGCTAACATATCTAACATATCTTTTTTCATTTTACCTAAATATTAAACATATATTATTATATGAAAAGTAAATTTATTAAATCCACCATTATTCTCCTAATAGGAGGCTTATTAACTAAAATATTAAGTATGGTTATTAGAATATTTCTAACTAGAGCTATAACTACTAAAGGAATAGGATTATATATGTTAATCTTACCGACATTTAATCTCTTTATTACTCTATCAACATTCTCATTACCAATATCTATATCTAAACTAATAAGTGAAAATAAAAAAAGAAGTAAGAATATTATTCTATCTATTATTCCTGTATCCTTATTATATAACTTTATATTAATGTTTATATTAATTATTATTAGTCCCTTAATTAGTAAATACTTACTTAATAATACTACTCTATACTATCCTGTTATGGCTATATCTTTAACCTTACCATTTATTTGTATCTCTAATATTATTAAAGGATACTTCTTTGGTAAAGAAAGAATGTTTCCCTATACTATGTCTAATATTATTGAACAAATAGTAAGATTAATATTAACTATAACTATTATTCCTAAACTAATGACTATTAATTTAACTATCGCTATTGTCGGAGTAGTCCTTATAAATATTGTAAGTGAATTGTCTTCTACTATTACTATGATGTTATTTATCCCTAAAGTAATAGATCTAAAAGTAGAGGACTTCAAATATAATAAAGGTATATTTCGAGAAATATTAAACGTAAGTATTCCCACAACCAGTAGTCGACTAATTGGCTCAATTACTTACTTTCTAGAACCCATTATCTTAACATTCGTTCTTTTACAAGTGGGATATACTAATGACTTTATAACCAATCAATATGGTATTATTAATGGTTATGTTTACCCTATCTTATTATTACCATCATTCTTTACCATGGCTATATCTAATGCCCTCCTGCCTGTTATGTCCAATAACTATAACAACAATAGAAAATCATATGCTAAAAATAAACTAAAGCAAGCTATTATTATTTCACTCTTAGTAGGAGTACCCGCTACTATTATCTTAATGATATTCCCTGAATTCTTCCTAAAACTTATCTATAACACTACCCTAGGAAGTAATTATATCAGAATAGTTGCCCCTGTATTTATCTTACACTATATTCAAGCACCCCTAACAATAGCCCTCCAAGCAATGGGTAAATCAAAGATTGCCATGAAAGGTACACTATATGGCTCAATCATAAGAACAATTCTTTTATTTACTACAAGTTATTTAAAAATAGGTATCTGGGGTTTAATAATTGCTACTGCCTCAAATATTATTTATATAACTTTACAGCACCTTTATTATGTTAAAAAATATATATAACAAAAAAAAGTATTACTTAAAATACTTTTTTAATATATTATGTAATTTATTACT
>DJPK01000044.1 GCA_002438545.1 Caryophanales bacterium UBA6414 | reverse complement strand
TGTAAAAAATATGTCTTATATTTGCCAAGTTAAGTAAAATATGGTAAACTAAGTTATGGTGATAAGCATGGAAGAAGTACTTAAGAGAATATATGATTATTCATTGGAAGAGATAATGGGTGAGAGATTTGGAAAATATTCTAAATATATTATTCAAGATAGAGCTATTCCTGATGTTCGTGATGGTTTAAAACCAGTTCAGAGAAGGATCTTATATTCTATGTATAAAGAAAAAAACACTTTTGATAAACCATATAAAAAATCTGCTAGAGCAGTTGGTGATGTTATGGGTAAATATCATCCACATGGTGATTCTTCTATTTATGATGCTATTGTAAGAATGAGTCAAGATTGGAAGATGAAAGCACCTTTTATTGATATGCAGGGTAATAATGGTTCGATTGATGGTGATCCTCCAGCTGCATCTCGTTATACAGAAGCTAGATTATCTAAAATTAGTAATGAAATGTTAAAAGATATAGATAAAGATACGGTAGTGTTTGCGCCTAACTATGATGATACTTTGTTAGAGCCGACAGTTTTACCAGCAAGATTTCCTAACTTACTTGTTAATGGTACGACAGGTATTTCGGCTGGTTATGCTACTAATATTCCACCACATAATTTATGTGAGGTAATAGATGCTACAATTTATCGTATGGATAATCCTAATTGTCGATTAGATACTATTATGAACTTTATTAAGGGACCTGATTTTCCTACTGGAGCAATAGTTGAGGGTATTGATGGTATTAAGAGTGCTTATGAAAATGGTCGTGGGAAGATAGTTATTAAATCTAAGACGATTGTTGATAAGAATAAGATTATTATTACAGAGATACCTTATGAAGTTAATAAACAATTACTTGTTAAGAAGATTGATGAACTTCGTTATGAGAAGAAATTAGATGGTATTGTTGAGATAAGGGATGAATCGGATAAGAATGGTTTGCAAATTACTATTGAACTTAAGAAAGATGCTAATAGTCAGAATATTTTAAATTATTTATATAAGAATACTGATTTACAAATAAGTTATAATTTTAATATGATTGCAATAGTTAATCGTAGACCAGAACAATTAGGTATTTTAAGAATGTTAGATGCCTATATAGTTCATCAGAAACAGGTTGTTACTAAGAGAACGAGGTTTGATTTAGATCATGCTTCAGCTAGATTTCATATTGTTGAAGGTTTAATTAAAGCAATATCTATATTAGATGAAGTTATTAAAGTTATTAGATCTAGTAAAGATAGAGGAGATTCTATTGATAATTTAGTTAAGAAGTTTGATTTTACTTTAGAACAAGCAACAGCTATTGTAGATATGAGATTATATAGATTATCTAATACAGATATAGTAGCTTTACAGGAAGAGAAAGATAATTTAATTAAAATAATGAATGCTTTAAATGAGATACTTGGTAGTGAGGATAAACTTAAGAATGTTATTAAAGAAGAACTTCGTAAGATTAGAAGAGAATATGGTGTAGCTAGAAAGACAGAGATTAGGGATCAGATAGAAGATATTAAGATAGATAATACTTCAATGCTACCTAAAGAAGATGTTATTGTGGCTATTACTAAAGATGGTTATGTTAAGAGGGTTTCTTTAAGAAGTTATAATGCTAATGATGAGACAGGTTTAAAAGAGAATGATTATGTTATTGGCTTATATAGTATTAATACTTTAAATTTTATTTTAGTGTTTACTGATTTAGGTAATTATTTATATTTACCGGTTTATGAGATACCTGAAGCTAAATGGAAAGACTTTGGTAAGCATTTAAGTAATATTATTGGTATGCAAGAGAGTGAAAAGATAATAGGTGCTATGCCAGTATATAACTTTGATGAAGATAGATATATTGTTTCATTTACGAAGAATGGTATGGTTAAGAGAACTAAATTAAGTGATTTTAAGGTTCAGAGATATACTAAAGAAATTAATATGATGAACTTAAAGGATGAGGATAGAGTAATTAATGTTGATTATTCTAATTTAAGTGAAGTATTTGTGGCTACTAAGAATGGTTATGGTCTTTGGTATAATACTAGTGAGATTAGTGTTGTAGGTATTAGGGCATCTGGTGTTAAATCTATTAATTTAAAGAATGATGAAGTAGTTAGTTCATATTTGTTTAGTCCTAGTGAAGAGTATATTACAGTTATTACTGATAAGGGTACTGGTAAGAGACTTAAATTAACAGAGATAGATAAGACTACTAGAGGTAATCGTGGTTTACTTTTGATGAAAGAGATTAAGAGTAATCCTAGTAAGATAGTATCTACTTATATTATGAATGGTAAGAATGAGATTATTATATCTACTGATAAAGAGGATAAACAATTAAAACTTACGGAGATACCTATTATGGATAGAGCTAGTAATGGTTCATATGTTGTTAAAGATAAAGCTAATTATTCTTATAAAGTTATTAATTTAACTAATAAAGATGATTATATTATTAAAGAGAGTGATGTTGTTATACCTTCTAGTAAGATGTCTTTAAAAGAAGTTGATGAATCAATTGCTAGTATAAATGATATATTAAAGAAATATTAGAATCAAATTAATTTTGGTTCTTTTTTGATATAGTAATTGATTTTTTTACTCGATTTTGGTATTATTATAATAGATGGTAGAATAGGTAAAGAGGTGTTGTCTATGAATTGGGATAATGATAAGAAGAAAATGCTATTTTATACAATATTTGGTGTTGCTATATTAATAATGGTAGTAGTGGGTGCAACGTATGCTTTCTTTGAAGCAGTAGTTTCTAGTGGTGATAATTCAGTTAATGTAGATTCATTAGATGTTAGTTTATTACTTGAGGAAGATACTAGTTATATTAAGTCTAATCTTTTTCCTGCTACTGAAGATGTTGTTAATGAGAGTGTTTTAAAAACAGGTGAAGATAAATGTTTAAGTGGTGAACGTGAAGTATGTAGTGTTTATACATTTACAGTTATTAATCCATCATTTCAATCACCGGTACCTATTACTATGACTTTAAATCCTATTGAGGGTAATAATGAGTTTCATAATTTATATTATCGTGTATATCGTGTTATAAAAGATAGTAATGGTATAGCACAGTATACTGAGGTTATTCCTTCAACTAAACTTAATTATCAAGATTATAGTGCGATTGTTTTAGATAAACTTGATACTTATATCCCAGCTAGTACAAATACTACTAGAGGGGAAGTTAGTTATGAGATTGTTATGTGGTTAAAAGAGATTAATGAAGATCAGACCGAACTTGATGGTGATAAAACATTTAAGGCTACTATTAATGTTAGTAGTGGTTATAAAGGCGTTAAGGGATTACAAGCTAGTTTCTTATTTAATAGTGATGATGATTTAAGTTCTAAAGATTAACTATAGAGAAGGTGATATAAATGAATAAGGGGAAGAAATATACTACTAATTTGTTAATATATGTGTTTGTTATTTCTGGTTTATTTATTAGTTTGTTGGGTGCAACATTATCTTATTATTTAGTTATGGTTTCAAGAAATAGTGTTAATGCTACGGCGGCTTATATTAAGTTAAATTATACTGATGGTAAGACGGTTTCAATGAATAGTGTTATCCCCGGTAATTTTAAAGAAGTAGATACCGCCTATCGTCGTACTGATGGTAAGCAATGCTTAGATATTAATGATAAAGAGGTATGTACGGTATATGGTTTTACAATTGAAAATATTGGAGATAGAGCTGATTTTGTAGCATATTTAAGAAGTAATGTAAACGAATTTTCGCAGCTTAGTTATGCTTTTTATGAACTTGATGAAAACGATAATCCTACTTTAGTGTATCCAGTTAATGGTAGTGATAATTTACTAGTGGCTAGTAGGAAAGATACTTCATTGTTTGGTTATGATAGTAATGGAAGACCTAATACTTTTTCGCTTAGTAGAGAAGAAGGACCAAAGAGATATGAGATAGTATTATATATTAATAATTTAGATAAGTTTCAGGCTGAAGAGATGGGAAAGAAGTTTTCTGGTTCAGTAATAATTCAACTAGTAAATTATAATGGTAATATTGTAATAGAAGATAGGTGATATTTATGTATGAAAATAGTAATGATAAAAAGAATTTCTTTTATGTAGTTATCTTAATTCTAACTTTGATTACAATGATAGTAGGTATTACTTTTGCTTTATATTCATTGATGGCTAGTCAAAAGAAAGATAATACAATATTATATACTGGTAAACTTGAATTAAACTTTATTGATGGTATATATATTGATAATCCTACTTTGTTTCCTAGAAATGTTCCAAGTGTAAATGATTATGATAATGTATATAGAAATAATTTTGTTATAACTAGTACGGGTACATTAGATCAAAGAATTAGTATTAGTGTTGAGATGATAGAGAATACTTTTAGTGATGGTAATATTAAATATGCTTTATATAATGCTAATAATGTGTTGATGAGTAGTGGTAATTTACCTAAGACAGGGGTAGTTGATATGGCTAATAATTTGTTCTTAAGATATAATGCAAGTGCAAGATATTTACTTCTTGTTTGGTTTGATGATAATAATCAAAATCAAAATGAAGATATGGGGAAGGTTATTAGAGCTAAAATTAATGTAGAATCTATACAAATTAGAAAATAATATCTAGATATTTTGTTAGTTATAGTATATAATACATGGATAGGTGAATTTTATGGAGAGATTACAAAAAGTTATTGCTAATTTAGGTTATTGTTCAAGAAGAAAAGCTGAAGAATTAATTAGTGATGGTAAAGTTAAAGTTAATGGTATTACGGTTAGAGAAATGGGAGTAAAAGTAAAGAGCAGTGATACTATTGAGGTAGAGAATACTATTTTAGATAATAATAAAAATTATGAATATTATATTTTAAATAAACCTAAGGGTGTTGTTAGTACAGCAAGTGATGATTTAGGAAGAAAGACAGTAGTAGATTTAATAGATACTAGAACGAGAATATATCCGGTTGGTAGACTAGATTATGATACTACAGGGTTATTACTTCTTACTAATGATGGGGTACTTGCTAATAAACTTATGCATCCGTCTAGTAATATTTATAAAACTTATGTGGCTAGAGTTGATGGTATAGTTAAGGGATATGATATTAAAAGATTAAAAGATGGTGTGTTGATTGATGGCGTTAAGACTGCTAAATGTCATGTTAAATTAAAGAGCGTTGATGCTAAGAAAGAAAAAAGTATCGTAGAATTAACTATTCATGAAGGAAGGAATCATCAAGTTAAAAAGATGTTTGAGTCTTTAGGATATAGAGTATCTAAATTAAAGAGAGAAAAGTATGCTAATATGGATTTAACTGGATTGAAGACAGGAGAATATAGAAAACTATCTAATAAGGAAATTGCTGTTTTATATAGTTTAATAAAGTGATATAGAATAGTTGATTTTTGGATGATTGTTTGATATAATATATAGTAGATTGAAGGAGAGGTTGTTAATATGGACTTTGTAAATTTAGAAGTTAATAATTTTAACGAACGAAACAAACTTAATAGTGAATTATCTTCTTTAAATATGCAAAAAGCAGATCAAATTGAACTTTTGGTTTCATTTTTATCTGCTAATAAAGATGTTTTTCATAGTGCTTATACATTTGACTTTAACTCAATTAATAATGTAAGCCAATTGAATGGTGAGTTTGGTTATTGGATTCGTTCTTTACGTGATGCTAGAAGAAATTCAGAGAGGACTGGTAACTTAAATAAAATTCTTAATGATTTTTATGTTAAATTATCTGATATTTATAATAAAATAAGTGAAACAAATGCTAAAATTGAGCAATATGAACGTGAACATAAGGTTAATTTTAGTGATGAAGAGTTAAGACCTTCTGTTGATTATATTAATAATATAACTGAAATTAGTAATAGAATTGGTGAGAATAGAAATAGAATTGCTGTTATTGTTAATTATATAAGAAATATTGATACTGAAGATTACATGAGAGAAGACCATAGAAAAATGGTTGAAGCTTTGAATAATCAAATTAATTTAGATATGTCTGAGATATGTAAACTATTGATATCTAGAGATTTAAGTGTTGATAATTATCGTGTTTATAGAAATAATGTTAAATATAATTTAGATAATATGGCAGATTCAAATTTGGTTTTAAATAGTCTTTCATACGATGTTATGTATTATGAATATGATAATATTAATGAAATGTTAAAAAATACTAAAAGAGGTCTAGAAGTTAGTAATACTCCGGAATCTGAAGTTGAAGAAAATATTGTAAATCGTGAGGAACCAGTTCCTAATGTTGAAGAAACCCCTAATGTTACAGAGGAAACTGCTGTTTCTGAAATTCCTGTAGAAGATAATTCGTTAGATAGTGAACTTGAGAGTGAAGTTCCTGAAGAACTTTCTGAGGAAGAAGAATATGATAATTCTGAAGAATATGTTCCTGAAGAGGGACTTGATGATGATTTTGATATTGAGGAAGAAGATGAAGAGTTAGAACGTGAACCAGTTGATAATAGTCCTGTTACACAATTTAAAGATAAATTTAAACATGGAGTTAAGGGAATATCAACGGCTAGTGATAAATTAAAGAATAATATAATTTCTAAAGTGTTAAATAAATCTGTTTTGAGATGGGTTGGAGTTGTTGGTGTTTTAGCTGTTGCGGCAGTTATTAATCCGGCATTATTGTTTGGTAGTGCTGCTATTGGTGCTGGCATTTATGAATATAACATTGCGAAGAAAATGAAATAAAAGGGAAGGGGTTAGTATATGAGTTTAAAGAGATTTGATGTGCTTACTTTAGATGATGATAGTAAAGTAGTAGTTATTGATTCTATTAGCCATGAAGGTGAAGAGTTTATTTTTACTGATGAAGTAGATGAAACTGGTGATGATACTAAGCAAAAATATAGAATTTTAAGAGTATGTTATGAAGATGGTACTATTGAAAGTGTTAATGATCCAAAATTATTATCTGATTTAGTACCAATATTTGAGAAAAATTTAAAAATGAGTATTAACTTAGAAAATCCTATGAACTAGGATTTTTTCTTTGCAAAATAAAAACCCATTACTGTGAGGCAATGGGTAATAGTTTTATTTAGCTTCAATTATTAATTTGATAGCAGTTCTTTCTTCACCATCAATCATAATATCAGTAAATGCTGGAATACATATTAGATTTTTACCGGATGGTGCTACAAAGCCTCGTGCAATAGCAATCGCCTTAATAGCTTGATTTAATGCTCCAGCACCAATAGCTTGTATTTCAACAGTATTTTTTTCTTTGAGAACATTAGCTAATGCTCCTGCTATTGAATTTGGGTTAGATTTTGACCTTACTTTTAGTGTTTCCATATATATTATTTCATCCTTTCTTTAACACTATAATATATGTTTATATTTTTAAATAATGCTAATTGATTAATTATTTTTAATTTGGTATACTTTTAATGTGATGGATATGAATAAGTTATATAATAAAAATGTATTTAAATGGTTTCTAGTTTCTAGATTATTATTACTACTAATTATATTATTTTATTGTTTATTTAGTAATACTAATATTTTGGATATATATAGTTATTTTGATAATGAATGGTATGTAGAAATAGCTAATAATGGATATAGTGATGGGACAGTAGTTTTCTTTCCGTTAATACCTTTAATTATTAGATATTTAGGAAGTGTTTCTTTAGTAATTATTAATATAGTTTGTACTTATTTTACAGGATTAATTATATATAAATTAAGTAATATAAATGGTAGTAAGTTATGGTTCTTTTCACCTATAGCAATATTTTCGGTATTGTTATATACAGAGAGTATATTTATGTTTTTAACAATACTAACATTATATTTATATAAAAATAAGAAATATTTATTAGCTGGTATTAGTTTAGGATTATCAGTATTCTGTAGAAATATGGGTAGTATGTTATTCTTTAGTATATTTATTTATATGTTTTATGAATTTATTAAAGGTAAAGTTAAGTTTAAAGATATTTTAATTATGTATATACCTGCAACAGTAATTAGTTTAATATATCCAGTATATTTACAAGCAGTATTTAACAATTGGCATTTATTTATTGATTCACAGCATATCTATTGGGATAGAGTTAGTAGTAATATATTTTTAGTGATACTTATGGATATTAAGTATGTTATTAAGTCTCCTGATTTTGGTAATTGTTTATATTTTATTGTTAATTATATGTTTTTAGGATTGATGATATATTTAATTTATAAAGATATAGTTAGAAATAAAAAATTAACTATTAATAGTATGTATATGATATTATCTATATTAGCTATATTTAGTAGTTGTAGAGATGGTTATAATATACCTAGTACTAGTTTTTATCGTTATTTTTTAGGATGCTATCCAATATATTTAATTGGTAGTGAAGAGAATGATAAAGTGTATAATGTTATTTTATATGTATTTATTCTATTATTTTTGATGTGTTGTATGTTATTTGTATCTAATGTATTTTTTTGTTAAGTTATAGCCAAAGTATTTGTAACATAAGTTAAAGAGAAATTATGTTTCTTTTTTTAGAAGATAGTAAAGTAAAACTACTCTCAAATTTGAAAGTAGTTTTTGTATTATCTTGTTCTTCTTGATGCTTGAAGTTTTTTGTATTCATTTAATAAATCGTATGCTTTGGTGTAATCTATGGAGTTGTATTTTTTTGTTTTTTTCAAAGGACCGGTTAACCCGGGAAAATTATATTTCATATATTTGTTATAAAATTCTTCTTCCATTGTGGCTTCTAAGTTAAAATAGAATGTTGTTGCTTCAGGTGATATAGAATCTAATATTTCTTTTGTTTCTTGAGCATTTTTTGAAAAAGCAATTTTATTTATGATATCTTCTCCGAATATTTGCTCTATTTCATAGGCTATTTTTGTTTCTTTTGGATATCCACATGAAGATGTTAGTAAGTTATATTTTTTAGCTAATTGTCTTGTTTTTAATTCATTTATTCCTTCTCTAATAGCTGTTCCACCACCACTACCACAAAAATGTAATGTTTCGTGAAGGAGAATTTCTTTAAAATATTCTTCAGGTGTTAATCCTTTTAGAAAAACGTGTTTTATATAAGTTATATATGTATTGTCATTTATTATCATGTTATCTTGGTTGCATGTTTTATGATTTTTAACTGTGCCAAATCTGGGTATTTTTTTAATGGCTTCTAACACTTTAAAGGCATCTAAAGGAAAGTAGAAGTTCTTATTGTTTACAAATAGAGATATGGTACCTGTTTCTTCAATATGTACTAATTTTTCTAAGTCACAATTAGTTGGTACGTCAACAAGACTTGTATATTCTTTTCTTATAATTACAATTAAATTTTTTATTTCAGTAATCAAATTATTTTTAATATTATTTGTATCCATTAAATCAACTATATCATTAATAAATAATAAAAACAGTCTAATTTTAGACTGAAAGTATATTTAAATAAATGGTGCTGAAAATAAGAATCGAACTTACGACCTATTCATTACGAGTGAATTGCTCTACCGACTGAGCTATTTCAGCATATATGGTGGAGTCGAGGGGAATCGAACCCCTGTCCAAAAATATAGTAATTTGAATATCTACAAGTTTAGTTAGTTTTTTAATTTCATAAATATTATCAAAGCTAACAAGTGCTAATATTTACTATCCTATGAAATTCTTTATATAGGCTAGGATACTATATAGTATAGCTTACTTTATAAGTTTCTGTTATTTCTCGTAAGCAAAGAAATAGAGAAACCTGTGCTTGCTAAATTAAGCAAATGCTACAGCTGTTCTATTACTGTTTCCAGTTATTTTTTTGTGCCCTTAACGTGGACATTCGACTTGCAATTCTAATCCTGTGTATTTCTGTCGAAACCATGGACGACCCCATTTGCTAGATAATTGTATCATATTTATATAGTATATGTCAATTCTCGAGTTTTATATACTACATGGTATTAATATTTTTCTATATACTATATAAAAAGGAGGTAGTGATGGATAATATTTATGATTTAATAGAGTATTCGATGATAGCTAGTTTTATTTCAACACAAGTAATTCAGAAAATAAAAGAAACAGCTAATCCTTCGGCTTTAGTGACTTCTATTATATCTATAGTAGTGTCTTTTATAGCGGGGGCTTGTTTATGTTTATCTTTTAGTGGACATAGTTTTGTTTGTTCGATATGGGTAGGTTTATTTACAATAATTGGAAGTGATACGTTTTATAAGAAGTTTAAAGGGTTATTTGGTCTTAAATCTTCTAAAGATAGTTAATTATCATATTATTTATTAGGAGGTATTAATGAGTAAATATAAAGTAGCAGTATATGCTATTAGTAAGAATGAGGAACAGTTTGTTGATAGATGGTGTGATAGTGTTATGGATGCTGATGAGGTTATTGTTTTAGATACAGGTAGTACAGATAATACTATTCTTAAATTAAAAAATAGAGGAGTTAAGGTATATAGTGAGGTTATTAATCCATGGCGTTTTGATGTAGCTAGAAATAAGTCTCTTGATTATGTATCAGATGATATAGATATATGTTTATGTATAGATTTGGATGAGGTAGTGAGTCCGGGATGGAGAAATATTCTAGAAAGTAATTGGGATGATAGTATTACTAGATGTAGGTATGATTATGTATGGAGTCATGATAAAGATAATAAGCCTTTAGTTAATTTTTATATAGATAAGATTCATAGTAGGTATAATTATAAATGGACTCACCCTGTTCATGAGATATTAACTTATATTGGTGATAAGAAAGAGAAATATATTTTATTAGGTAGTATTCGTGTTGATCATTATCCGGATAGTAGTAAGAGTAGGAGTAGTTATTTACCTTTATTAGAACTATCTGTTAAAGAAGATCCATTAGATGATCGTAATATGCACTATTTAGGTAGAGAGTATATGTTTTATCAGATGTGGGATAAGTGTATTGAAACATTAAAAAAACATCTTTCTTTAAAGAGTGCAACTTGGAAAGATGAGAGATGTGCTTCGATGAGATTTATTGCTAGGAGTTATTATAATCTTGGTAATATAGAACTGGCTAGGATATGGTATGAGAAGGCAATTAGTGAGGCACCTTATTTAAAAGATGGGTATGTAGAACTTGGCTTATTAGAATATAATTTAGGTAATTATAGTGATGCTTGTATTTATTTAGAGGAGTCTTTAAAGATTAAGGGTAATAGAAAGAGTTATATTAATGAATCTTTTTGTAATGATAATACAGTTTATGATGCACTTAGTATATGTAAGTATAATTTAAAAGAATATAAAGATAGTTTATATTATGTGGTTATGGCTTATAATATGGATAAGGATAATGAGAGAATTAAGAATAATAAGAAATTAATAGAGGATATGATATGTATAACAGATTAATGCTTGATTATGATTATAATTCTATGGAACCGGTTATTGGTGGCGAGACGATGTATATTCACTATAATAGATATTATTTAGGGTATTTAAATGAATTAAATTACTTGTTAGAGGGAAGTGATTATAAATATACTAAGCGAGAATTAGCTAATATGATAGATAGTTATCCAATGGATAAGAGAGGGGATATTTTATATAATTTAGGGGGAGTAGTTAATCATGAGATATATTTTAATAGTATAAGTGGTAAGGGAAATATATATCCTAGTGGGAAGTTAAAAGAGGATATTAATACTTATTTTGGTAGTTATGATAATTTTAAGAAAGAGTTTAAGAAGAGTGCAAATAGTTTAAAGGGTAGTGGTTATACTTTCTTGGTTAAAGATAAGAATAATAGGTTATTAATTATTAATACTTCTAATCAAGATACGCCATACTATTATGGTTTTGTTCCTATTATGGGGCTTGATTTATGGGAGCATGCTTATTATTTACATTATAAAGATAATAGGAGATTATATATAGATAATTTCTTTAAGATAGTTGATTTTAATAAGATAGGGGCTTGGTATGATAATGAAAAAAGAACTAGATTTTAGTTCTTCTTCGTTATAGTTAGTATCCTTTCAGCAGTCTTTGGTGTTTGACCATTATATGTAATAGTATATGTTATTTTATAGTCACCTGCTGGTAGGGCATTAATAGCATTTTCTAGGTCTTTAATACTAGAGTATGATGTACCATTAATGGTATATGTTATAGTAGCATTACTAGTTATATCTCTGTTATTATATTTTACAGTAATACCATTTTCTTTATAACTTTTTTCTTTAACTACCATTTGTTTATTACCGACAAGTTCAATAGTTATTTCTTTGTCATCATTATTATTCGTTGATAATTTTATGCGATAACCATCGCTAGCATTAGCTTTGAATTTTTCATATTCTGTTTTAATTACTAGGGCAGTGTAGTTATTCTTTGGTGTATATGTATAATAATTATTTTTAGTAAAGTCTAGTTTAGTTAAGGCTCCTTTGCTATCTTCACCATATATTGTAAATCCAATATTACCAAGAGTACTTTTATTATAAGCAAGTCTTGCATTGAGTGATTTTTCTCCTTGTTTACCATAGACTGAGTTAGAGAAGTAATTTTTTAAGTATGTTATAGTATTAACTTCGGGTTCTTTAAAAGACCATGTGATAGTGATTTCTCTGTTTGTTTTTGTTGTTTCTTTTACATTAGTAATATTTGGTAGAGCAGCATAACGTGGTGATATATCATCACTTGCTGGTTCAGTACCTTTAACAAAGTATTCAGTCAATATCATATCTTCAGGAGTATATTCACTTGGTAATTGAGCAGGCCATGTTTCTTTTTCAACACGACTGGCTACAACTGAGCTTGGCATTGTCCATCCGACAGTGTCTTTTGGTATGTATTGCATTATATTAGCCATTAATGTATCTTTAGGTGTATTGTTAGTATTGTAGTAATCAGACATTATTTTAGCATATCCATACCATAGAGCTACAGAGTATTTAGATGTATAAGATATTGTCCATAAGTCATTAGTAGCATAGTCAGGTAGACTATATCTTTTTCTTGTTGCTTCATCATAGTTTGTAGTACCTGTTTTTGTAGCAACGTGTGAACCATATACTCTTCCGCCACCGCTAAAGCCATTATTAGTAGCATATTCTAGCATATTATTTATAAGGTAGGCAGTTGAGTCTTTCATTACTTTTTCTTTATTGGCTTTGTATTCAACAACTTCACCGGTATTTCTGTATTCTATTTTAGTTACTGAATAAGGTTCAGTATAATAACCCATTGAAGCAAAAGCAGCATAGGCACTAGCCATTTGTAATGGAGTAGCACCAGGATTAAATCCACCAATAGCATGAGCTTCGTGAATACTTCCTCCTTCAATTTCTGGAGTTATTCCAAGGCTTGTAACAAAGCTTAAAATATTTTTTTTGCTAGTGTTTTGGAAAGCCTTTAGGGCAGGTATATTACGAGATACTGCTAGGGCTTGGCGCATAGTGATTAAGCCTTGATAGCCATTATCCCAGTTGCCGACTGCTACGCCGTTAGAGTATTGCCATGGTTCATCCATATACAATGTATAAGTTGAGGCATTGTTAAATTCAATAGCAGGTCCATAAGCAAATAGGGGTTTAGCAGTTGATCCGGGTTGCCTTGTTTCTTGAGTCGCAAAGTTGTGAGTTAAAATACCATTTTTATTACGGCCGGCTCCAACAGCAGCGATAGCACCGGTTTCAACATTTATAACAGCAATTCCTGATTGAGCATAGTCATCATGCCATGTATATGTTTCACCAGTCATGGCTTTATTAATACCATCTTGGATACTTTTTTCCATAGTAGTATATATTTTCATTGGTACGGTGTAAGGATTATCACCATTTGGATTTTCTTTAGTTTTAGTTTTGTTTATTATTTCCTTAACGACAGTATCGATATAGCCTTGATATTCTGTTCCGTTTGAAGATGTTCCTACTAATAAGGTTTCAATATCAACTTGTTTGGCTATATCTCTTTCTTCTTTAGTAATGTATCCATGACGATACATAAGATTTAGAACAGTGTTTACTCTTTTTTTGGCGGAATCAGGATTTTTATATGGGTCGTGGCCATCAGGTGCTTGGAAGAGACCGGCTAGTAAAGCAGCTTCAGGAAGGCTAATTTCACTAACATCTTTACCAAAATAGTTTCTACTAGCTTCTTGAACACCCCAAGCTGAACCTCCTAAGTAACTATCATTAACATAAAATTCTAATATTTCTTCTTTAGTATATTTCTTTTCTATTTGAAATACTGATATATAAACATCTTCTAATTTTCTCATAATTGATTTTTTAGTTGATGTTAGGTGATTCTTTGATATTTGCATTGTTAGGGTAGAGGCACCACCGGCACCACTTTGTCCTAATAATTGATATACTGTTGCTTTAATAAATCTTGGTAAGTCAACTCCATTATGTTGGAAGAATCTTGAATCCTCAGTAGCAACAATAGCATCAATTAATACTTGTGGTAATTGGTCATAGGATACTGATTCTCTTTTTTCAGTACCTAGTTTAGCGATTATTTCACCATTTACATCATAGACTATTGTTTGATCTTGGTTCTTTAAAGCATTAGGATCGAATTTATCAGTAGTTAGAGCAATGTATGCAAATAGTCCAGCAACAGCTATAACAACGATAATTCCCATTACAAGAATAAAGGTAACTATTCTTTTCCATAACTTTCGTTTTACTTTTTTTTCTTTAACTTTCTTTTCTTTTTTATTATTTTTATTGTTTTCTTTGTTTTTATCTTTTTTATTATTGTTTTCATTGCTAGTTTTATTATTTGGTTTCTTTTTCTTGGCCATTATTAGGTCATCTCCTTTTTTTAAGAAATTTATTTTTTTTATTGTTTCAAATTTATCTTTCTTTTCAAACCATTTTACTATATCACTACTATTATAATAAATATATATAAATAGTGTTATTACAGGTATTAATAATAATCCATACCATTTATATATATAGATAGATAATGATATAATTATTATTGATATAGTAAATATAAATATATCAAAGAAGTCAATATCATTCAATTTTAAATTACGTAGATTAAGCTTTTTCATTTTTCACCAAACTTTCTATTACTTTAATATAATCTATTCTAGGTGTATATTTAATTTGCAATTTATATGTATTATTTTTAAAAAAATCATAGGGAATAGATTTTCTTTCATTATTATTAATATAGTTTAGTAAAGTATTTCCCATGATTAGGTAATCTTCGTTTAAAGTAGTAAATCGTACTATTAAGAAAGCAATACCTTGGTGTTTTATAACATTTTTAATATGTTCTAATTGATGGGGATGAATATTACTTATGGGGAAACTAGTTTTACTAGTAGTTTCTTTAGCATCAAATTCAATATATTTACCTTTATAGACACCATTATAGTCTAGAGTAGACTGGGTTTCAAAGTAAGCTTCAGTAATTTTTCCAGTGTTATAAATTACTTTGATAGGTTTAATTGGTGTTGGTTTTTTATATATTAATGCTATTTCTTTATCTTTGTAATATTCATTTGATATATTTATATCACTTTCTAATGACATACCACGATTAGAATAAGTTGATGTTTTATTGTATTTTAAATAATGCACAACAATCACCTATAAGTAATTATACTATAAGATAACTATTTTTTCTATATAATTTTAATAGTTAACAATGCTTTACATAAAGTTAATTATTATGTGTAAAATGAATTAAATACTATATTTTGCATACTATTTATTATGAAATTAAAATTATTTATTAAGGGATTAATTGTTGGTCTTGGGAAGATAATTCCGGGAGTATCAGGATCATTATTAGCTATTAGTTTAAATGTTTATGATAGAACAATATTAGCAATTACTAATTTTTTTGATGATGTTGTGGAGAATACCAAGTTTTTATTTACTTTTTCTTTTGGTATAGTAGTTAGTATTATTATATTTAGTAAGATTATTCTTTATTTTATTACTAATTATTATGTTATTACAATGTTGTTTTTTATAGGACTAATACTAGGGGGATTATTAATATTTAAGAGTAATTATACTAGTAATAAGAAAAATCTAATTATTTTACTTATATCATTTTTAATAATTATTATACTTTCTAGTTTTTCACATAGTAATAAATATGTTATAAAAGGTAATATTATGGATTATTTAGTATTTTTTGGTTCAGGCATTATTGATGCATTTGCCACTATTGTACCGGGAATATCAGGAACAGCTTTACTTATGAATATTGGAGTATATGAAATAATAATATCATCTATTAGTAATATTACAGATATTAATTTAATAATTACTAATATTAAAATACTTATACCATTTGGTTTAGGAATGGTACTAGGGTTTATATTATTATCTATTCTAATTAGTTATTTATTAAAGAAGTATCATAGTGAGATGATGGGTTTTATTTTAGGTGTTAGTATTGGTAGTATGGTATTATTAGTGATTAGTGTATTTAAAAGTAATTATACATATATAGAATTAATATTAGGTTTATTATTTATGACTATGGGAATATTTATTGGAAGAAGATTTAGTGATTAGTTATTCTTGATAATACTTACTTTTTCTTTTATAATTATATTAGATAGAAAGTAGGTTAGTACGAGAAAGAAAAATGGTTTTACTTTAGTAGAGTTATTAAGTATAGTAGTTATACTTGGAATTATTTTTAGTATTGCGATATATTTAGTAGTTAAAAATATAAAGAATGCTAAAAATAATACAGATTTAATTAATTATACTAAAATTAAAAATATTGCTAAAGTATATATAGATGAGGTATCTAGTTATTGGAATGTTAAAGATAGTTATGAATATAGTTGTATATCATTAGGCAATATGATAGAGATAGGTTATTTTGATGAGAAAGATATTAATGAAAATGACAAGTTTTCTAAAGATACTATGTTGAAAGTAATTAGAGATAAAGATAGTAAAGTTATAAAAGAGACTAGTTTTTCTTTTGAAGATAGTATTTTACCGGATGTTGATTGTGGTTATCAATCTAGTGTAGCAATATCTACCGATAATAAAGGTAATAAAGTAAAAACAACAAATGCTAAGATATTATATAATGTATTAAATAATGATTATTATAGATACTTTTATTTATCTGGTTTTTATGAAAATACAGTTACTACTAATGATATAGTATATACTTGTGATGGTATTGGTAATTGTAGCAATAATCCAGTTAATAATCTAGAGTCAGGACACTGGTATTTAGCAAGTAGTGATGTTGTTAAATTAAGTGTTAAATCTAATGGTGTAATATCAGCTTTTGTAAATTCTAATGGGGAGAATGTAGCAGAGGCTACTAAGAATATTGATTTTATTGATAATACATCTCCTAGTATTAGTTTAAGTGTTAATAAGATTGGTAGTTATAATGGAAATACTCCTAGTACTAAATGAGAACTTATTACGAATACTAGTAGTGATTATGTAGTTAGTGAATGGAAGAATTATGGATATTGGTTTGATATTAATACTAATGAAGATAGTGCAATTAAATGGACATATAATAATGAAGGTAGTATTAATGGTAGTAGTCCTAGTAACAGTGGAGCTAATTGTAATAATTCTTGTTCAAAGACGTTATCCGGAGATGGTAATAGAAAGGCTACTATTGTAGCGACAGATGGAGCAGGAAATAGTAGTAGGATAGAAGTTAATGTTTATATTGATAGAACTCCGCCAGTATTAACATGGGGCTCTAATGAACCAGGTGAGTACAGGAACAATAATGGAGGTATTATAGTTAATGGAATCTGCAGTGATGCTATGAGTGGAGTTGCACAATCTAGTTTAGGCCCATATACAATTCCTTCACCAACAAATGGGAAAGATATTACAATATCATGTACTGATTTAGCTGGTAATTCACAAACATTAAGTGGAACATTTTATGTTAAATACTATAGTGCAAATAGTGTTTGTGGTGTTAAGTTATATAAATCTTGTGAAAATGCATCGTGTGGTTATAAAACTTGTGCTAATAGTGCTTGTGGTGTGGCACATTATGTATGGAGGTGTTGTAATCTTTCAGGCGGTTAATGTCATACTTATTATCAAAAAGATAACCCATATCCTGGATATCCTTGTGGTATTATTGACACTGGTTATAAAAGCTGTCCAACGGGAAAATGTGGTGCTAAATCATGTCGAACATGGCAATGTGGAGTAGAGTCATATAATAGTTGTGGGAATAGTGCCTGTGGCACTAAAACATGTAGAGTACCAGCATGTGGCGTAGAATCATATAATGAATGTTGACATTATTAATAATTAAAGAGAAT
>DJPK01000069.1 GCA_002438545.1 Caryophanales bacterium UBA6414 | reverse complement strand
GGTTTGTTATATTTTTCTTTTAAGTATTTTTTTAAGATAGTAAGTAAGTCAATATCTTTTGTTGAATCTTCTTGGACAGGAATATTTATGGGTTTTTCAACAACTAAGATATGATTATCTTCATAAACAATATTAATTTTTGGATACTTTTCCATATATACCACATGGTAGGACTAAATTATTTTCAGTTATAGGTAGTCCTATTTCTCCTGTTATTATTTGGCTATTTGGGAATGTTTGCTTTAAAATATTATTTAGTGATGTTGGAGATATTCCGGCTGTATAAGAGTTAATTAGTAGAAAAGAATAATTTTCATCAAGAATATCTTTAGCTTTATCGAGTAATTCTTGGAGGTTATCTTCTAAGCGCCATACTTCTTTATTAGGCCCTCTTCCATAACTTGGTGGATCCATAATAATCCCATGATATGTTCTTCTTCTTCTTTTTTCCTTTTCTAAGAATTTTATAACATCATCAACTATAAATCTTATTTTATTATTTTCTAAATGAGATAGTTTCATGTTTTCTTTAGCCCAATCAACCATTCCTTTAGAGGCATCAACGTGAACTACTTCATCTGCTCCAGCATGTGAGGCAACCATTGTTGCACATCCGGTATAAGCAAATAGATTTAATATTCTTATTTCTTTTTCTTGACATGATTTAATCTTTTCTGTTATGTAATCCCAATTAGTAGCTTGTTCAGGAAATATTCCGGTATGTTTAAAGTTAGTAGGGGATACTTTGAATGTCAAATCACGATATTTAATAGTCCAATATTCTGGTAATTTTTTCTTGAATTCCCAATAACCACCACCTTTTGTTGAACGATGGTAGTAGCCATCCCAAGTATTCCAAATAGGGTTATTAGTTTTGCCCCATATTATTTGAGGATCAGGTCTATTTAAAATAATATTACCAAATCTTTCTAATTTCATACCATTACCAGTTGCTAATATTTCATAGTCTGTCCATTTATCACTTAAGTTCATAATAGTCCTCCTTGTCTTTATGTTTATTTTAATACAAATAGTTTATTTTGTAAATGAAAAGACACAAATGTTATTATTCAACATTTATGCCTTTGTTTGATTTTTTAGTTAATTCTTCTTTAGGAAAAGTAATAGTTAGAATACCTTCTTTATAAAGAGCTTTAATATCAGATTCTTTTTTATTTCCAATAAAGAAACTTCTTCTTATTTCACCATATAATCTTTCTCTTCTAATATAGTTATCATTAGTTTGTTTTAGAATATCTTGATTAGCATTAATAGTTAGATAACCATTTTCATAATTTATTTTGATGTTTTCTTTTTTTAGTCCGGGTAAATCTATTTCTATAACGTATTTATTATCTTTTTCATAGATATCAGTTTTCATATATTCTCGATCTTTATAGAAGGGAAAGTCTAACATATCAAAGTAATTATAATAATTTTTTCTTGGTAACATATTTTCATCCTTTCTATATATATTATTGGTAATAATTAGTAAGAATATACTAATTAACATAGAAAATTTATTTTATCTTTTTTTGTTAATTATAGATAATTTATAAGATATTATGATATACTTATTTTAGGAGGTAATATGTATAAAAGAGCCTTAGAAGTATTAAAAATATTTGAAGATAATGGTTATTTAGCATATATAGTAGGAGGTTATGTTAGAGACTTTTGTTTAAATATAGAGTCTTGTGATATAGATATATGTACGAATGCTAAACCTTATGAGATTATTAAATTATTTGATACAGTTTTTACTAGTGATATTAATTATGGATCGGTTAAAATTGTATATAAAAAATATAAATATGATATTACTACTTTTAGAAAAGAGATAAAGTATGAGAATAATAGAAAGCCTGTTAAGATAAAGTATATTAATGATTTAAAGAAAGATTTACTTAGAAGAGATTTTACAATTAATACTTTATGTATGGATAGTAATGGTAATATTATAGATTTATTAGGTGCGATGGAAGACTTGGATAATAAAGTTATTAAAACAGTTGGTAGTCCTAGATATAAGATAAAAGAAGATAGTTTAAGAATACTTAGATTGATTAGATTTGCTAGTAATTTAGGATTTAGAATTGATGATAAGACTAAACATTATTTAAAGAGATATGGTTATTTACTTAGAAAGTTATCAGTTAATAGAAAGAAGTCGGAATTAGATAAGTTATTTGCTTCAGTTAATAAGAATGTGGGAAGAAATTTACTTATTAGTTTAAAGTTAGATAAATATTTAGATTTAAATAATTTAAATAGTATTGTTATGTGTGATAATATTATTGGTATTTGGAGTCAACTTAATGTTGATGAGATATATCCTTTTACTAAGTTAGAACGAGAACAAATGAAGAAGATTAGACTTATGTTAGAGGAAGGTATTAATTATTATACTATTTATAAGTATGGGTTATACATATCTACTATTGTTGGGGATATATTAGATTTTGATTTAAAAGATATAAATAAGATATATCATAATTTAGCTATATATAGTCGAATTGATATTAAGATAAAGCCATTAGAGATAGCTAATATTTTAGATAAAGAGCCGGGTAGTTATATTAAAGATATTATTGGTGATTTAGAAGAAAATATAGTAAATAATAGGTTAAATAATGACTATGATAGTATAAAAAACTATATAAAAGAGAGATATTTGTAATTTTATATTGACAAACTAATGTTTTTGTTATAGAATATACCTTACATTTAAGGGGGAATTTTTATAATGGAAAATGTAATGTCAGTAGAAGAAAAAAATAAAATAGTTAATATGTATTCAGTAAAACTTAGTAGAAATATTGGTCAGTTGGGTAGATATTATGGTGAAATAGTTGATAATATGACTTGTGAAGATGCCAAAATGTTATTAGATCTTGGTGTTAAATATGGATTTGTTACTAATGGCGATGATTTCGCGACTGCTTTTAAAGTAGTATTAGCATACGCTTCACAATATTTAAAAATATTTAATTATTTTACTTATAGAAAAAGTGCTTCTGAATTTGATAGTTATTATGATTATCTTTGTGCTCAAATAGATTATTATAGTAATTTAATTACTGAATTAAGTGATGGAGATAGTATTAGTACTATTATAGCTGATTCTATTAGTGGATGTGTTTCTGATGATTATTCAGAGTTTGCAAATATGCCACTACTTGATAATATAAATAATTATTTAATTAATAATATATGTAATCTATTGAAAGCTAGAATTGAATGTCAATGTGATGTTTTATCTAGAAAAAGAGCTGGAATAGGTGTTGTTAAAAATTATGGTTTGAAAAAATATTATGGTTTTAAATCAAAAGATGGACACTATATTAGTGATAACCATATTTAATAGGAGGTTTTATTATGAATATTAGTAACAGTGACAGAGAATTGTTAATAAAAAACTATTATGGATGTAAGATGGTTGATATAAAGTCTAAAGCAATATTTGAATTAGTTAATAAAGCTATTGATGATATGACTGATGATGAAGCTAAGAAAATACTAAGGGTTTCTAAGAAATATCCTGAAAATAACGATATAGATGAAAATAAATCAACTGATGTTATAAAGGTTATTGTAAGATACATTGGTAGATTTTATATGACATTTCGTGAATTTCAATATTCTTATGATGGTCCATGTGGTATGTATGAGTATTATAAGAATAGAATAGATTATTATGGAACTGTTATTGAAGAATTAAATAGTGATACTTTTACATATAATAAGTTAATAGTGATGCTTGCTTCTGAGAAAATCTTTAGTGATCATCAGGAACTTAGTGATTGTCAAGGATTAGCTATGATAAATAGTTATATTAAAGATAATATCTATAGTATTGTTGGTAGTAAATTGCGAGCAATAGTCAATGAAGATATTATTAAAAGAGATTATTATCTTTGCTGTGATAATAAGAAGAAAAAACGTAGTAGGGGGTAGATAAATTTATCTACTCTTTATTTATTTGGAGGTATGTTATGGAACAATATAAAGAAATAGAAAGAAGTATTATTAAGAGATTTCGTAAAGAGATATGGAGTAAGTTTGTTAAGGCTGTTAAAGAGTATCAGTTAATTAATAAGAATGATAAGATAATGGTATGTATATCAGGTGGTAAAGATTCTTTTTTGATGGCTAAATGTATACAGGAACTAGAGCGTCATAGTGATGTTAAGTTTGAAGCTAAATATGTAGTTATGGATCCCGGATATAATAAGAAGAATAGAGAATATATTATAGAGAATGCTAAGAAGTTAAATATTCCTATTACAATTTTTGAAAGTAATATTTTTGAAGTTGTATCTAGTGTTGGTGATAGTCCTTGTTATTTATGTGCTAGAATGAGGAGAGGATATTTATATAGTAAGGCTCAAGAGTTAGGATGTAATAAGATTAGTTTAGGACATCATTTTAATGATGTAATTGAAACAACATTACTTTCTATGTTTTATGGTTCAGAAATTAAGACGATGCTTCCTAAATTACATAGTGAAAACTTTTCGAGATTAGAATTAATTAGGCCATTATATTTGGTACGAGAAAAAGATGTTTTAGTGTGGAGAGATTATAATAATTTAGAGTTTCTTAATTGTGCTTGTAAGTTTACAGAGTTAACTAATAGTATTGAAAAAGAAAATATTAGTAAAAGAAAAGAGATTAAGAAGTTAATTGCTTCGCTTAAGGAGGTAAATCCTAATATTGATAATAATATTTTTAATAGTATAAATAATATTAATTTGAATACTGTTCTAGGTTATAAAAAAGATGGTGTTAAATATAGTTTTTTAGATGATTATGATGAAGTAAGTAGAGATTAATCTACTTACTTTAGATTGAGATTTTTATATGGAATTGTTATGTTAT
>DJPK01000020.1:8249-9365 GCA_002438545.1 Caryophanales bacterium UBA6414 | reverse complement strand
ACAGTTAGTATCAATTAATCCAAATACTGGAATACCTAACTTATTAGCTTCTCTAATAGCATTATATTCCTTAGTTGAATCTACAATAATAACTGCTTGTGGTAATTTATCCATATCTCTAATACCACATAAGTTCTTATTTAATTTATCATATTCTTTCTTTAAATCAATTACTTCTTTTTTAGGTAATTTTTCAAAAGTTCCGTCTTCTTCCATCTTTTCGATTTCTGCTAAACGATAAACTCTCTTTCTTATTGTTCTGAAGTTAGTTAATGTTCCACCTAACCATCTTTCAGTCATATAATACATACCTGTTCTAGTTGCTTCTTCAATGCAAACCTCAGATGCTTGTTTCTTAGTACCTACATATAGTACCTTTCCACCATCTTCTACAATTTTCTTTAAAGCATTGTATGCTCTTTCAAGTGAATCTTGTGTTTTTTGTAAGTCCATGATATAAATATCATCTCTTGTAGAGTAAATATACTCTTTCATTTTTGGATTCCATCTTTTAGTCTGATGACCAAATTGAACTCCACCTTCTAGTAAATAACTCATTGCTACTACTGACATATTTTTTCCTCCTTTTGTTTTTTCTTCCAAATATCTCTTCTCTATATACCACTTATTTATAAATAAGCACTAGATATATAAATCAATATTTGTGCTAATCTAAGAAAAGCCATTAATAATATATCATAAATTAGTAAATAATACAAACGTTTTTTATAATAAATTTAAAAAATAATACATAATTACTTTAATTAACTATAAATGGATCTGTAGCAGTGCCTGATCCACTAGATATCTCTGTTCCTGCTTTGAGTGCTAAGACAGGTCGAACCCCATAAGAACTGCCTCCGTAAGAGGTGCCGACATCACTACCTTGCCAGCCACCACTAGAGGTCAAAGTGAACTCGTAAGCATCCGAGCCGTTGAATAAATACGGAGACAAAGCCCAAAAATATGAACCCGTATATAAGTAAAATGAATTATTTGATGAACCAAAGACACCACCAGCATATGCCGTTTCATCAACAGTTATTAATCCAACAGGATATGTCAATGCACCATTACCATTACTTGCATCTACTGTAAACTTATCATTATCTTGAG
>DJPK01000020.1:0-8106 GCA_002438545.1 Caryophanales bacterium UBA6414 | reverse complement strand
ACTTCTATCATTACACCATACTGTATCTTCTAATTGCGATGTATAACTTGTCATATTATTTTTGTACCATGTATCGATTACTCCTTTTATTGTTGAATCATTTGTATTGGCATGGGTACTTGCATATGTACTTGATCCAGTAGTTCCATACATATATCCTACATATGCATTATCATTATAATTAGTATTAAATGCAGAACTTCCTATTGTAGAATTACTGCCAGTATTATTACACTGTCCATTTGATGGTACTCCATCGTAAATTAATTTTACTCCACCTGTCTCAGTTGTTCTTACTATTCTCCAACAATAATTAGCAAATATCAAATGATTATCTACATTTCCTCGATAGTAATATACTGGATTACCACTATCAGTATCAGTTGTCATATATATACCATTAGTACTACTTGCTGCAGACGTTTGGCTAAAATCTATTTGAGTAGTTGTATCAGCACTACTTTTTATCATATCATATAATGGAACAGATTTTACTGCTTCAGTTGTTAAATCAGGATTATTACTAGATGTTCCTTTCACATTAACAGATATATTACCACTAGTTATATTTTCTGTTTCTGATTCATCTAACCAGATATATAAATAATATGTCTTAGTATAAGTATTACTTGATTGTGTAATATCATCATAATCATTCTTTATTAACCATATATCACTACCTTGTGTAGCATCTTTAAAGTTACCATTTGCAATTAAACCATCAGTACAACTAGTAGCACTTGTTGATAAAGCATATTTCATCGTACTTCTCTTTAAACCATCCGATAAAACAGCAACATTCATACCAACACTAAATGATACCTTACCACCTGATGTATTCTTAGCACTTACCACTATTTTTTTCTTTATTGCATATTCGCTCGTACATTTAGATGGGAATAATGTTACATTACTATTTCCTCCACCATCAATAGTCATCGTTAAATTACCAGCTTTAACTTGAGTAATATTAGTAGCCGTTACACTAGTAGTTAAATATGCAAACGATCCACCAATACCTAAAAATATTATTGATATAGTAAATAATGTTATATACAACTTTTTATTCTTCATAAACATACATCCTTTCAACAAAAAAACTACGATAAAAAGAGTCTAATCTTTTAAACTCTCTATGTCGTAGTTATTATCTTTTAAACAAACAAGTGTATTATTTAACCCCCCCCCCCAAGTAAACTTAGAGTTAACATATTATTATTAATTTTAACCATAATTTTTAACTCCTTTCTAGCAAACATTTGTTTTATACTTGCTATTTACTTAGGAAGAAATACCTTTTTTGTTTATTTCCTCTATTTATTTACTATTTAATTATAGCACAATTAATTTCTCTTGTCATCATCTTTTTTCTTTAATTCTTTTTCTTTCTCACTCATTAAATCATTAATATTTCTTTTAAGAGAATCAACATTCTTTTCAATTATATCAAATGATTTATAAAAGTTCTTTTTATTTGTTTGTTGAGCATCATCATATAAAGTATTACCCTTTTCTTCTTTAACAGCTTCAGATAACAAATCAATACATTTATTTATACTTAAATCAAGTGCTATCAATTCATCTTGCATATTTACTAAATTATTAATTTTTTTCTTATTATTATATATTTTATCATCTAAATCTGAAATAATTTTCTTTTTTTCATATGATAAATTATCTGCTCTTTTTTCTATATTCATTTTAACCCTCTACATTCTAACTAATTCTTTTAAGCCTGTATATTTATTTATAAGTTGACTAACGCTTAAATTACCATACATATTTTCATTAAATATTACTTTAACATATTTATCTTTCATTAGAATATTTTCAACAGCATCATTTTGATACATATTTACTATTCCCGGTAATGAATTCATTGCATTTTCACTACTTCCAAAATTATAATAATATTCAATACCAGTAATTGTCTCACCATTTCTATGAACTATTACTCGATATTCATTATTATAATCGAATACTATTTTATCATCAGTAGAGTATAATTGATCATACTCAGGAAATTCACTCTTCCAATCAGAAACTGTATCAGTAGTATCTGTTTTTGGTGTATCTGTAGCTGGTTGTTCTGCTTTTGGAGAACTTCCACCCTTAGGCTGTCCTGATTTAGGAGAACCACCAGTAGGTTTATTATATGTTGGAGCTCCACCAGGAGTTGTAGTTGCTGGTGTAGTAGCTGGATCACTACCATTTTTATCTGAACCATTAGTATCTGTACTAGGACTAGCTCCTAAAGTAACTGTTTTATCATCATTAAGACTATCCGCATCATCGCCTATACTTTTTTCTGTTTCTTCCATTGAAGTATTAGCTTCTTCACATTTCTTTAAAAATACTCCAAGAGAACACAACGCAGTAGAAACAGAACTAAAATAACTATTTATAACTTCTGGAATAGATGCTGGAACTTTAGTAGAACTAGCTGATACTGCTCCACATGAATAATTATTTGTAACAAATGTTGTGCTTTTTATAGTGCTATATATATTACTTATATTGCTTAACAAAACATCTGAATCATTACTAATAGTCATATCATCCAAGCCTAAAGAAGCTAAATACTTTAAATTTGTAAGATATGAATCATCAGTAACCATTGCCAAATTAGTTATTCCAAAACGTTCACATAACTTATCTAATGTATCAATTTCTCCAACATCTACATCTTCCCATATACCAGTTTCAGGATTTCTTATTTGATAACTATATTTTTCACCAGAAAGTGTTATACGACCTTTAGAAAAATCAATAACTCCATCTTGGAAAAACACCTGTTCTGCCCCATGATGTCCTGCTGATCTTCCCTCCAATATATTTATAACATTACAACCATTATCCGTAAGTGGATTTAAAGTCTCCGTATATGATGATCCAAGTGAAGCATATTCATTATCAGTATATTCACTAGGGTATTTATATCTACCAGTATATGAATAGAACATTGTTCCATTATTCTTATAAGCATCATAATTATATTTATATTGACCAGGATCAGTTCCTTGAATATACGTTTCAACTAAATAAACAGAAGCTGCATCACTATCTGGATGTTTCGCTAAATAATCATCTAATATTCCAAATGTAGAATAATATCCACTACTAAATCCTGATATTACTAAATTATTTTGATTAATACCATTATCGCTAATAAAATTATCATACATATTAACAACATTACCATAAAAATCACTAGCAAATCTATTATTAGTATTAGGAATTATTATTATTGAATCAGTATTACCATTTCTTAAATAATTTAAAGCATCTTTTGAATCAGCAGACTGAGAACCACCACCATGCATATATATAGCAACTTGTGTATCTGGGTTAACATTATTAGGATCAACTCCATCAGGATAATAAATTTGATAATATATCCCACCTATTTGAACATCTTTAATCATAATATCACCCTCCTATATACTACTTGAGCCTATACTCAAAGCTGATAAATCACCAGAAACATCAGCTAAGCCTTCCCAAGCTGAACTATCAGCAGCTCCTAGTCCAGCTAATTTTTCCTTCTTCTTTCTTAGCTCTTTTAATAGTTCTGTATAGTAATTAATAGTACTTTGAATATCGCCTTTTTCTCCATCAGTCAATCCCGCATCATCAAGACGACTTTGAGCACTACTTAAACTACTTTCGGCAGTACTAATATTAGTCTCTATTTCTTCTAATTCATCAGTATCAAGTTCACTGTATCCTTCCATATAACTTTCCATACTACTTAAAGCTGAATCAATTGCTAATTTCATATTAGTAGCTATCGTCTTTCTATTTTCCATTAAAGCTTTAAACTCTTCTAACTGACTCTTAATAGCCTCATAAGCAGCCCCAGTTAGCTTTGTTCCTGCACCAACTTGACCTATAAACTCTTCTAAAGACTGAATGATATTATTAGCATCAGTTACTTCTGCCTCAAACACCTGTGCAGCACTTGCCTTCATAGAAGTCAAATCACCCTTAACAACCTTCATTTAAACACCTCACTATATTTTCATATATAATTATACCTTAATTTATTAAATCTATAAAGTTAAATTGACATAAATTTGACAACTACTTAGAAATAAATTCTAATAAGCCAATAAACATATTAATAAATTTAGGTTCTAATCTATATTTCTTTAACTTTCTAATCTCTATTCTCTTTTTCTTTATAGATAAATCACTAAATATTATCTTATCTATTCTATCTTTTAAAGTGGTTTCTATTTCCAAATCTTCAAGTATCGAAGATATCTCATCATTAATAACTTGTGAAGTAGATATTTCTATATCAGTACCCTTTACTTTAACTTCCACATTACTAGTAGTACTAACATCTCCAATATAAACTACTAAATCATTCTTATCTATATTATACCTTGCTTCCATCTTAGTACCATTAACTAATACTTCTACACTATCAGGCATCTTTATATTTCTAAATCTAATATAATAATTTCTCTTAAATTCTTGATAACTACCATCTTTTTTCTTAATCTTAACTACATAATCATTAGGTAGATAATCATAACTAATAGTAGTCATCAAATATTCTTTATTAGTTAAATACTTATAAGATACCCCATCATCTTCATATAGATCATACTTACTAGAAACTCCGGGAAATATTTGTAATTCCATATTCATTGGAACATTAACTGTTCTATCTAAAGAAAGTGGTATAATAGCCCCTTCCTTACAAAATATTGGATACTCATCATCACGATAAAAACTAACATAATACTTATTACCAATAAACTTCTTACCAGTAATAAAATCATACCAAGTACCATTAGGTACAAATACTCTTTGTACTACTCTATTCATAACATTATTCTTAAGTTTAGTAATAGGTGCTATTAAAATATTTGATCCAAAGAAATATTCATTACGATATCCCGGTTCATCATATGCTCTAGGATAACTATAATAAAGTGGTACAATTAAAGGTTTACCATACTTATGATACGTATAAGCTTCTGTATATATATATGGAATAAGTCTATTTCTTAAATTAAGATAATAATCAATAATATTTTGATCTAAACTATTCCACTTCCAAGGTTCTCTTTTATAATATTTACCACTAGCTGATGCTAACATTAGAATAGGACTAAAAGTACCCAGTTGAATATATCTTATATATAATTCTCTATCCTCAATACCACCATAAAATCCCCCAATAGCATGAGCAATCCAAGATACACCCATATTAGCTGCTGATAAATTATAAAATGGTATAGCATTTAAAACATCCCAACTAACTCTAGTTTTACCAGTATATAAAATTGGATATCTATGTGGTGCAATACCAGCATTCCTTGTAAGAATAACATTACGCACTTCTTTATTTAACATATCATAGTGATACCTATCTAATAACCATAATCCCTTCTTATCACTAGGATTATAATAATCAATATTAAATATACTAGGTTTCCCTTTCATTAAAGGATTAATAAACATGTCAGAATATACCTTTATCTTATCATTATTATAAGGTGCAAAAGATATTCTATCATCACTAATACCTTTCTTCTTTTTCTTACTACTAACAGTAGGAGGCAATATATTAACTAGTTCTCCATACCTATCATTATCTTTCGTAATAGATATATCTGGATTAATAGTTAACCCATATCTAATATTATAATAATCAAAATATTTTCTTATATTATTCTCATTAAACTTCTTACTATCTAACCTATAATTATCTAGTGCTTTATCTCCTAAAATAAATACTGATAACATAATATTACTCTTAATAAAGTTCTTAATTACTTCATCTACTTGATATATATTATAGTCTTCATCCTTATACCACCAATTACCTAAAGCATATCTAGGAATAAGTATTGGATATCCCGTTAATAAGAAATAATCTTGTAAACATAACCCTAAATCTTTCTTATACATAAATACATATATATCAGTCTCTTTATTTTCTCTCTCTACATAATTATTACCATCAAATATTAAAGAATTAGAATCATCTATTGATACAAAACCATCTGTTGAATATAATCCTTTATCTAGCTTTAACTTATTATTAAAGTCATCCAATGAATAATTTAATGCCCCAAAGTTTCTTGCTTCAACATGACCAGGATACCATTCTTTATCTGTATCATTTAAAGTTATCTTTAAATTACTAGTAGCCATCATCTTACTAGGCACTATTGGTGCTCCCATAACATAAGTTAATGTAAAGTATGAAGTCTTAATCTGTAATAAAGTCTCTGTTGTATCTCTAAAATAACTAACTTTAGGAAAGTTTCTATTAACTACTAAACTAGTCTTATGATCCTCAAAAATACCTTTCTTATTATACTCTAACCTAACTAATCTCTCTGATAACAAAGTAATTCGATAATTACTTCCTTGAATTATATTCTTACTATCAGCACTAGCTAATATATCTTCCATAGTTACCAACTCCTATTTATCATAATTGTAGTATACCATATTTATTTATTTTTTTAAATAGATTGACGATTATTTTTTAGTATATTATAATTAATACATACTAAAGGAGAGAAATATGACAGAAACATTAGCTAGTACACTAGCAGAACTATTTAAAGGTGGAGGTAAAGAAGTAGCTATATTTATTATTTCTTTATTACCTATTCTAGAACTAAGAGGAGGCTTAATTGCCGCCAGAATACTTGGTGTAAAATTTATAAAAGCATTTATTATATGTTATATTGCTAATATTCTACCAGTACCATTTATTCTACTATTTATCAATTGGATATTTAATAAAATGAGTAAATGGAAACCAACTAAAAAAATCGTAGATTGGCTTAGTAATAAAACCTTAAAAAAGAAAGATCAAATTGATAAATATGGTTACTTTGGTCTATTCTTATTTGTAGGTATACCACTACCCGGAACAGGTGCTTGGACAGGATCATTACTTGCTATTCTACTTAACCTAGATAAAAAGAAATCATTTATAACTATAGCCCTAGGTGTCCTAGCAGCAGGTATTATCATGAGCCTACTATCTTATGGAATATTTTAAAACTCAAGAAACTTAAATCTCTTGAGTTTATTTTTTACTTAACTATAAATGGATCCGTAGCAGTGCCTGATCCTCCTGTCATCCCTATCCCCGATTGAAGTGAAACAGAAGGCCGAACCCCACGAGAACCGAAGACGTAGGTATCGTACAAGCGGACCTCAGAGTTCAGTACAAACTCATTCGCATTCGCATTGTTGAAGTTATATGGCGACAAAGCCTAAACTAAAAGCCAAAAACTAACAAAGCAATCTCACGGTTAGATCCTAAGTTAATATATATAAACTATATTATATAGATTAACCCATAATAATAATATTTATATTGCCGGCTCCTATTCAGTCGCCGAATTATATTTAAAGATAACATCATTACCAAATTTTACTTTCTTTTTTTTTCCTTGAAAGGGTTTTCAAGGCCATTCATTCAAGCCATATGCTAGGGATAGGACTATCTTTTTTCTATACTTATCCAATCACGAAACTTATCTACGGACAGTTTTTTATTTAATATTTAGTAGTAATATTACACTACTACTTAATTATATCTCTTATATTGAATAAAACGACTCTTTTATGCTACAATCGTTATAGTAAAAAAATAGAAAGTAGTGTGAATCGTTTTATGAATTTATTATATAATACCCAAAATCAAATTACAAGTAGTATTGAAGATTTTTTAAAAAATAATGTATCTTGTCTGTACAGGCCTCAAGAAAAAATTATTCCTTCCATTGTATTTGGAATGATTGTAGGTGAAACTGTTGTTTCTCAAGATATTGCTAGAGAATTAAAGGACGATTTCTCTCTTATTCAACTAGATTCTATTTCTAGAAGAATTAGAAGATTACTTAATAATCCAAGATTTAATGGTTATGATTTTTACAAAGAAGTTATTAAACATGTTATCAATAATTACAAAATTAAGCATCCCATTAATAGAGTTCACTTAACTATTGATCATATGTATTGCAAAGAAAACTACACTGTTCTTCTTGTATCTATGAGAATCGGTAAACAAGGAATACCAGTTTACTTCGAATGCTTTAAAGGCATTAGAGACCCCGAAGC
>DJPK01000058.1:10676-21356 GCA_002438545.1 Caryophanales bacterium UBA6414 | reverse complement strand
AAATCTATCATCACCACTTATTAGTGAATAAGACTTAGTATTTAATATAAAGTTAGCTATCATGTAATAGATAAAAAATATGGATACTAATAATAGTGATAGTAATAGTATTAATTTCTTTTTAGTAAGTTTGCGTTTATTGTGGCTGTCAGTTACGGTTAATTTGCTATTGCCTAGTAAGACATCTACAGGAACTTTTAGAACTTGTGATATTCTTTTTAATGTATCTATGTCTGGTGCAGTTGTGTTAGTTTCCCATTTTGATATTGTTTTATTTGTAACATTTAATAAATCTGCTAATTCTTGTTGAGTAAGTTTTCTTTCCTTTCTTAATTTTGCTAATGTTTTGCCAAATGAATCTTCTGTCATTATCAACACCTCTTACTATTTTGAAACGTAAAAACCGCAATCAATATAAGGTTAATTATAAAGATTGCGTCCAAGATCAATTTAATGGGACGGATGGTGGGAATCGAACCCACGAATAATGGAACCACAATCCACCGTGTTAACCACTTCACCACATCCGCCACAACAATTAAATAATATCATATATCTCTTTTGATGTCAAGGTCTTTTATTGAAAAAAACCCTTATATTATGGGGCTTTCAGACTACATAAAGAATGCAAAGTATACTATAAATGCAATGTATATTAATAGTAAAATTATACCATTTAATTTAGATGATTTATCTTGTTGTTCATTTACACCTAATGCTATGGCAGACAATACTCCACCAATTAGTCCGCCAATATGTGCGGCATTATCAATTCCCGGAGTTGTAAAGCCAATTGCTAGGTTAATTAATATTATTGGGATAACTTGGCTTTTGATAGTTTGGCCTAAGTATGTACGATACTTAACTCCAAAATAAAGAATTGCTCCGAGTAAACCAAATATCGCTCCACTAGCACCAGCAGATATTACATTATCAGTAAATCCTATTGATAAGACACTTCCACATATAGCACTTATTAAATATATTAATAGATATTTTATTTTTCCATAAAAGTTTTCTACTTGTGAACCAATAACATATAGAGAATACATATTAACTACTAAGTGAATGATTCCTATATGAACAAAGGCACATGTAAGTAAACGATATATTTCTCCTTGTTTAACTAGTAAACCTAGGTTAGCTCCAAATGCTAATAATGTCTTACCATCCGTAGCGCCTCCCATTAGAATAAATACTATTACACAGATAGCTATTATAGCATAAGTAATAATTGGTTTTTTTATGGAGAATATTTTATCTAGTTTACTTGCTTTTACAGTATTATTATTATTTATATCTTTAGTAAATTTTAAAAATAATTCTATTCCTTTTTCTTCGTGCTTAGTTTTTTCTACGATATCAGGGAATACTTCTACTAATGTGGGATTTTTAATATCTTTTTCTTTTTCTACTAAGACTCTGTCTGATGTTTCATCGTTGCATAATTCAACAGTATCACCTACATCAGTATATATACTTAGTACAGGCATTTTTAATGTTAATGTTTTCTTCTTTAACTCTTTTGTTATTCTTTTAGATCTAAATTTATCAAATCCTAATTGTTCTTTGTTATGAATATATTTAGAAACAATTCTAACTATTTTGTAATCTTCTTCCATGTTTTCTAACCATATTTCATCATTAACCCCATGAACTACGACGGGGCTATAATTTTTTTCAATCATAAAATAGTGAACTAAATTCATAACAAGTAAATCACGATTGTTTATTTTTAATTCTTGAACCATATTTCACCTCATCTGACGACACACTATATTATACTATTAAATATTAAATAAATAAAGTTCTTTTATTGTTCTTGAAATATTTTTAATATCTCTGTAAATTTTTCAGGTACGGGAGATGTAAACTCCATATATTGATTAGTTGTTGGGTGGATAAAGCCAATTGTTTTAGCATGAAGCATTTGTCCAAAATCAGGATCTATTAGTTTATGATGTCCATATACGGGATCATTAACAATAGGATGATTAATATACTGCATGTGAACTCTTATTTGATGAGTTCTTCCGGTTTCGAGGATACATTCAATTAAAGTAGCATTTTTATATCTTTCTAATACTTTAATATGAGTAATCGCTTGTTTAGAGTTTTCTGCAGTAACGCACATTTTCTTACGATTATTTTTATCACGTCCTATTGGGGCATCAATAGTAGCACTGTCTTCTTTTATAACACCATATACTAGGGCAATATATTTTCTAACAACAGTTTTTTTGCTTATTTGTTCTGCTAGTGATAAGTGAGCTTTATCGTTTTTGGCAACTAGTAGTAATCCTGATGTATCAGCATCTATTCGATGAACAATTCCTGGTCTAATCTCACCATTTATAGTACTTAATTTATTACAATGATACATTAATCCATTAACAAGTGTATTAGAATAATTACCAATAGCAGGATGAACGACCATACCACTTGGTTTATTAACTACTAATAAATCATCATCTTCATAGTAGATATCTAGTTTTAAATCTTGTGGTTTAATATCAGTATCTTCTTGATAATTATCATCAATTGTTATAATATCTCCCTGATTAACTTTATAACTAGCTTTTACTTCTTTATTATTAACTAAGATATTATTATTATCAATTAATTTTTGAATTTTACTTCTAGTATAGTCTGTTTTATCTTGTAAATATTTATCTATTCTAGTTAGTTCTTCTTCCTCTACTTTTATTTCTGTCATTGTTATCCCTCCATATACCAATTATTAGTGTTATTATTCCTATAACTATATAACTATCGGCAATATTAAATATTGGATAATTATATCCAAATATATTAAAATCTAAAAAGTCAATTACATATCCATAAATAATTCTATCATATAGGTTACCTAATGAACCGGCAATAATCATTAAATAAGATATAGTTTCATATTTTAACATATTATTATTTTTATGTAAATAGTTTGCTAGGACTACAATAATAATAGTGGTAATACAAATAATTAAATATCTATGACCATTTAACATACTCCACGCGATTCCATAATTATGAACATTAGTTATAGAGAAAAAACTAGGTATTATTTTAATACTATGATTTAATGGTACTAAAGTACTAATTATTTCTTTACTTAAAATATCTATTATTAATAGGCTTAATATTAAGATAATACTTTTTCCTTTTTTCAATATATTATCCTCCTATTCTATCCATTATATAGCTTGAACAGTTAGTTAATCTATTATCACTACTTTCTAGACAGTCTAATTCTACTATATAGCAATATACATAATTATTATCACGATATATTGTTATATTAGTATTTGTAGAACATGTCTTTTTATTAGCACTATTCATTAGATTACTAGGAATAATTATATTATCATCTATAATGTCTTGAAATGTTATAGAATGGTTATTATATTTTTGAGTATATACATTATTACCGGCTAAAGCATCATCAGTTAATTTACTTGTATTAGTGGATATAAAAGCATCAATATAATCAGAGACATTATTTTTAAATACTTCTTCAGTTTTAGACTTAGCATTATTTAAATAACTAGTATAGGACATTACACTGATACCGGTTACCAAACCTAATATAATAATCGTGGCTAATAACTCTACTAAGGTAAATCCTTTATTGTTCATTAATATCATCCTTTCTATATATTATTAAAAAAGAAGTATGAATTCTTCTTAAATTTTTCCTGTTTTATTTAAAAAATATAATACTCCAACAGTGGCTAATATTACAAATATAAATAATAAGATTAATTTCCAAGTTGTACCTTTACTAGAAGTATCTACAAAGTCTTCATCTACTTCTTCATCATTTGATTCAAAATCACTTTTATTAAATTTGCAATTACCGGTATAGAAATTCATTTTTTTAGTTTTTTCTATTTCTGGTAATTCATCTTCAATAATTGGAGCAGTAATCATAGTTTCTTCGTTATCACCTTTTAAGTCAGATAAAATTTCTAGTGATAAGTTAGCAGTTTTTTGTAATCTGTTTTCAGTTTCTTCATCTACTGATGAGATAATATCGTCATACATTTCTTTTACTTCATCAATATTATCAATATTTAATTTCTTTAAGTAATCTTCTTTAATAGTTGGTTGTTCCGGTTGGTTTTTCTTTTCGTTATCAGCTTTTACTTTATCTAGTACTTTATTAATGTCATAAACATTTTTTTCTACTTCTTGAATAGGGATACTTTCTTCTTTTGGTTGCGGAGTAGTCTCAGATAATGTTTTATCACCTCGTGATTTACGATATTCATCACGGGTATTTATTTCTGTTTGCATTTTAGTTATATATATTTCATTTTTAGATAGTGGTAAATTATCTAGATTATCTTCTAAACCATATACTTGATTATATAAATCTTTATTTTTAGTTTGTCTAGATAAGTTATTACTGTATCTTTCTTCTCTACTTTCCATATAAAGCACCTTCCTACTATAAGTATATAATACCATAAATTTTAATTATTTTAAATAATTTAATTGATTTTTTGTTAATTTATATATATAATTTTTATGGAGGTTACAATAATGAATGTAATTGTTAAGAAAGATAAATGTATTGGTTGTGGAAGTTGTGTCGCTTTAACTGATAGCCAAGTTTTTGATTTTGATGATGATGGTCAAGCTCAAGTAGTATGCGAAGATATTAAGGAAGATATGGTTAGCAAGGTAAAAGATGCTATTAAATATTGTCCTACTGATGCTATTAGTGAAGTAATTGATAGTAAATAATAAAAGCCACTTATTGAGAAGTGGTTTTTTTATGTTTATTTTTGGCGTAATATTTACATTGCTCTTTTAATTTACAATTTTCACAGTTGGGTTTAAGTGCCTTGCATTGATAACGGCCAAAAAATACTAATTGTTGGTGGGCTTTGTTCCATTTATCTTTTGGTATTTTTTTCATTAGTTTATGTTCAACTGCTAGAACGTCATCTTTTTCTTTGGCTAAGCCTAGTCTTTTACTTACTCTATTGACATGGGTATCTACAGCGATACATGGTTCATTATAAATTACTGAGAGAAATACGTTAATAGTTTTACGCCCTACTCCGGGTAATTTTTCAAGATATTGGCGATTGTTGGGGACCGTATAATAGCCATCTTGAACAAGAGTTTTGGCAATACCAACAACATATTCACTTTTTTTAGTGTAAGTACCAATACTTTTTATTATTTTAGCAATATCTTTAGGATTAGCATTAGCTAATTTATCTAGAGTATCATATTCAGCAAATAATGTTTTATTAACAATATTTACTCTTTTATCAGTTGTTTGAGCACTTAAAACAATAGCAATTAATAGTTCATAGTCTTTGGTATATTCTAATTCACATTTAGGGTTAGGATATAATTCGTCTAGATAAGTTAAGATATTATTCATTATTCACCCAGTCAAAATCAGGGACTTCAATTACTTCATTTTTGTTTTTCTTATATCTAATACGCTCTTTGTTAACGTCTTCTTTAGTTTTTATACCTTTCTTTTTCCAACTATAAAGAATGGTTTCAATATATCTTAGACTAGTGGTACTATTGTAAACGGCTTCTTTTAAGGCTTCAACAATTAGAGTTTTATCAATATCTTCATTTAACCAACTATTAATCTTTTCATATTCAGTAGGAGATATTGTTCGACCAAATTCTTTTTCAAAGATAGTAAATAAATCTTCATTATTGGTACTACTAGATAATTCTTTATCTAATATAATATTAGTAATCTTACGATATAACATATCTAAATTTAGATATTCTTCACTAACATTATCAATATTTTTATTAATTGTAATATTTAGGATATTCTTTTCCACTAAATTGTTGATAAGTTCAATTACTTTTCTTTTATTAAGACTTAATTCTTTAACAAATAGGTTAATGTCATAAATCATATTATTACCTTTATCCATTAGATAAATTAGAATAATTAATTCTTCAGCAGTTATATTTAATTTTGAGTAGTTAGTTAGTAATACTCTTGGTATGATTATTGGTTTTTCTTTTAAATAATTTATTAATTTTTCACTCATAATTACCTCCTGAAAGTTATTTCTTTTATTAATTCTAAATTACTTGGATTATAGTATTTATAGATAACTTTATCTTTACTTATTTCTTTTTCTAAATACATTAGACTATTATTTTTATATATTATATCCATATTATTGGATTCTTTTATTTTAGATATATCTTCTTTAAGTATTTCTTGATATTTACTATTTAGAACGATTATATTAACACTAGTTGTTAGGATATAATAATCATCATATTTATTTACATTAATTAACTTATTATCTACGTGATAATTATCTTTAATTAACTTATTTAAATTAGAATTATATTTATTAACATTACTACCTAAATATACAATACTAAGTAAAATAATTATTAAGATAGATACTACTATTATTACAAATTTTTTCATTTACATCACAGTAATTATTATACTATAATTTGCATAGAAAAAGAATAGTTTTATATTAATTTTGAACTATTCTATCTATGCTTATATTAAAATCTTGTTAATGATCTAGTATAACTTACTTCTGATAATTTTTTGCCGTTTAATATATCATAGCATTCATTAATTACATCTTGCTTATTAACACTAGCATATTCAATTAACTTATCTCTTAGGGCAAACATTTCATCATTAAAGAAGTTATTAGCGTATATATACATTTCATTAATAGCAATAATTGATACTGATGATGTTACTTCATTCATCTTATTGTTTTCTAAGTATTTAACTAAGTCACTATAATAACTAATAAGTTTGCTTTCATCAATAGTACTGTATATTTTATTACGATAATCTTCAATAGTTTTTAAACAATCTTTTTGAGTAGTATTGTTAATAGCAGAACTTAATCTTAATTTTGTACTATTTTGTAAATCATAATTTATTATTTCATCAATACAGTTAGTATAGTTAGTGTAAAGATCTTCTACAGAGATACTTATATTAGTATTTGTATAATCACTTATGTTCATATACATAACTATTTTTTCTAATTCATTGCTACTTAGGTTAGGTCCAACTAGGTTATTAGCTAATTTTTCATGATTAGGTAATATTGTTTCAGGTGATGATGATGGAGTGGTTGGATCTGTCGATCTAGTTGTTGGGGTTGGACTCGTTGGTCTAGTTGTCGAAGTAGTTGGATTAGTTGTAGAGATAATTGAATTGGTAGGATTAATAGCTGACTTTTTACTCATACTTGCTACTAATGAAATAATTCCTGAACCAAAGGCAACAGCTAAAGCAAGAGCAATTATTCTTTTACCAATATTGGTTTTTAGTTTATCACTGGCCTCTTCTGTATTTATTACTCTCTTTTTATATTCATCTTTAAGTGTTTTTAATATTTTATCATTACTTAACATATTTTTTACTTCTTCTTTAGATGATTTAGTATATGGCATTACAACATTATCGCAACTTCTTATACCATATTTATTGTCTTCAATTTTATATGGTTTGAATGTTATTCTTTCATCGCAATCAACTGGCTCATTATTTTCTCTTGTTTCATCTATTAATGAAATTAATTCTTCTTCAGGTAAATTACTTAAGGCTTCATTAGCTTCTTTTATAGTATTATAACTATATCCTTCGATGAATTTATTTACTTTACAGTAATAGAAACCATATTTATTATCTTTATTTTTTCTTACAAATATTTTTCGACATTCCATTATTATCACTCCTCACATAATTTATAACCTTGTTTTATTAATTTTCGGTCATTATTTGATTTGCTATATTTAATATCTTCTTCGATATATTCTCTAGTGGCATAACGATAGTATGTTATATTTACTTTTTCAGTATTAGATGTTTGTTTATCAACATATTTATAACAATGTGTTTTATCATCGCTGACACTATAATTATTTGGACATGTTAAGTTTGTATAATTTGTTTCAGTTTTTTTGCAACTACTTCCTGATGGGCTATAACCTGATGGGCATAATGCAGTATTTGTGTATGTAGTTTGTTTATATGTTATTTTATATACTTTATATGTATATTCAAATTTACCTTTAGAACTTACAAATTTTGATGATACATATTCATAACGATAATTACTAGTATTACTAGGCATTGTGTAACCTATTGTTGTACCTTGATATGTTTCTTTTTTCTGCTGTTGTCCGTTATAAGTACATGTAAAGCCATTTCTTTTAATATAACCTTGACCACATACTGGATCAGCATATAAGGTATTTCTTTTCACACAAGAATTATTTTCTTTATTATAACCTTGTGGGCATAGTGTATTAGTTTTTATCATTTCTTTAACTGTTGTTGGTACTGTTTTAGTAGTTGTTTGAGTTTTTGTTTCTACTTTTACAGTATCACTAGCTTCTACTTTATCTGTTGACCATGATGTAAAGTTACCCCATTCAGTAAAATAACCTGGTTTAATATATTTATAATTACTTTCTGTTGGATTAACTATTTCATCTTTTTTATTACTATCTTTTTCACATATAGTGTACTTACAATATTTATATTGTCGCATAACAATTGTTGCTTTTTCTTCAGTTCTAGAGCATTTTAAGTATATTTCCATATTATAGCTATCATTATATCTAGTTAATACAATATATGATTTATTACCATTACATACTTTACCCTTTTTGTCTTCAATAGTATCAAGTAATTTTTCATTATATAATTCATTTAGTGTTACTTTTTTACTTAAAACATTTAATTCTGGTAATCTTTCCACTGTAAAATATTTTTCTCCAGCTTCCTTTATTAAATTTATATTTTCACTTGTATTATTATTTTTATTTCTTTTTCCTAGTAGGGATATTAACCATACAAACATGATAATTAACATGACTACTATGGCAACTTTAATAAATAAACTTATCCAATTAATCTTTTTTTCGTCTTCATCATCAATGGAATTGTAATTATACATACTAAAACCTCCCTTAGTGAGGCTTATTCTAGCACAACTAAACCATTTTGTCAAACATTTTTTCGTTAAAATAGCACAACAAAAAAAAGAACTTAAGAAGTTACCTTAAATCCTTATATTACTTTATTTAACGATATATTTTAATTCACCCATACGAGATGTTGGTACATAGCCTGGTTCAGCTTTGATAACATCAGGTATTCTGTTAACGATTGTAGCACATGTTAATTCAACAGTAGCTGGTCTTTCAATAACTAATTTAGTATTAGGTTCTCCTATTACTTCCCAAGTATTTACATCATAATCATCTTTAGAATATACTTTACCAATACATTGGGTTTCTAGAGTGATACCTTCTTTAGTAGTTGTTGTAACTACGGCACTCATACCGGTAGCATCGCCTTTTTTAACAGTCATTTTTAATGTTTGTGAATCAATATCTTCATTATGCGTTTGTGGAACACATTTTTGGTTTTGACTTAATACAGTTAGTCCTAGTTTATCACATAACCAACCATTAACATTCCACATATAACTTGGTAAGAATTCTCCGTTATCAATTAACATTTGACGTTCTTCTTCTGTTATATCGTCAGAAGCCGCAACATCAGTAGCAAATTGTTCTAATGTTAAGCCGGCACCATGAGCTTTAGCTAAAGCTATTCCATAATCTTCAACATTATATGATGAGCTTCCTTTAATTTTAGTTATTTTATGAGTGGCTCCGGCTAGGGTAGTTATAAGATTTCCCCAGAAGGCATCTTGGTAACCACTTCCTGTTATTGTACAGTTATGTCTTTTAGCCATTTCATCTAATTCTTTAGTTAATTTAGGATTTGAATTCATTGGATAAAATGCTTCTTCACATGTTGTTATAGCATTTATTCCTAGACTAGCGCATAACATTAAGGCATCTTTACAATCGTTTAATAAACTCATAGTGGTAATGATGCAAATATCTGGTTTTAATTCTAATAAAAGACTTTCAGCATTACCTAGTGCGGTAATTTTAATTCCTGTTTCACTACCTCCTATTACAGTACTAATATCTTGACCAATTAAATCAGGGTTAATATCAATAGCTCCGACAATTTGAGCTCCTGATTCAATTACATATCTCATAGTGTATGCAGACATTTTTCCACATCCATATTGAACTACTCTTATTCCGTTCATTTTCTTCCTCCTCTATCTATTTTAATTATATAAAGAAAAAATAGATGTAGCAAGTTTTTTACTTCTTTTTACATCTATTTACATTTTACCATTTCCAATTTATGATTTCATCCATATCAATTCCATATTCTTTGATATATTCTTTATGTTCTACTTTTTTATCTTGACAGTATTGAATAAGTGATGAGCCTTTATTACCTAATTGTGGTAAACATTTAATAGCGGCTTCTACTAGGCTAAATCTATCAATACTATTTTGAACACGCATGTCAAATGGGGTAGTTATTGTACCTTCTTCCATGTAGCCATGAACGTGAATATCTTTATTAGTTCTTTTATAAGTTAATTCATGAATTAGGTTTGGATAACCGTGAAAGTTAAAGATAATTGGTTTATCTTTAGTAAATATAGCATCATAGTCTTCATCAGTTAGGCCATGAGGATGTTTATCGTGAGATTGTAGTTTCATTAAATCAACGACATTAACCATACGTATTTTTAAATCTTTAAAGTTTTCTCTTAGTATTTTAATGGCTGCTAAAGTTTCTAGGGTTGG
>DJPK01000058.1:0-10528 GCA_002438545.1 Caryophanales bacterium UBA6414 | reverse complement strand
TTTTTACTTTTAATACAGTGATCAAAGCAGGATAGTAAACAGTTAGCGTCCGGTGGTAAGTATATTCTTACAGTGTCAGCCTTTTTAGTTACCAAATGATTTAAGAATCCGGGGTCTTGATGTGTATAACCATTATGGTCTTGTTGCCATACGTGTGATGATAAGACATAGTTTAGAGAGGCTATTGGTCTTCGCCATGGTAATTCTTTACTTACTTTTAACCATTTAGCGTGTTGACTAGCCATAGAATCAACTATTCTAATAAATGCTTCATAACTATTGAAAAATCCATGTCTTCCTGTTAATAAGTAGCCTTCTAACCAACCTTCACATAGATGCTCGGATAGCATAGAATCCATAACTCGGCCATCATTAGCTAGATATTCATCAGTGGCATATTTTTTATCAACCCAAGTACGATTAGTGGCTTCAAATACGTGATTTAATCGATTAGACATTGTCTCATCAGGGCCAAATACGCGGAAGTTATGTTCTTCTTCATTTAGTTTTATAACATCTCTTACATATTTACCTAGTTCCATCATATCTTGAGCCATTACTTCTCCAGGATATGGTACTTCAACAGCGTAATCTTGAAAATTAGGGGTCTTTAGTTCTTTTAATAATAAGCCACCATTGGCAACCGGATTAGCACCCATTCTTCTATTACCTTTAGGAGCTAATTCTTTTATTTCTTTAATTATTGTGCCATTTTCATCAAATAATTCTTCGGGGTGATAGCTTCTTAACCAATTTTCTAATAATTTTAAGTTAGTAGGATTATCTTTATCGATAGATACGGGAACTTGGTGGGCACGAAATGTACCTTCTACCTGCTTTCCGTCAACTACTTTTGGTCCGGTCCAACCTTTTGAAGTTTTTAATATTATCATTGGCCAAATTGGTCTTTTATTCTCTTTAGAAGATTTTATTTTCTTTATTTCATTTATTACTTTATCTAAAGTTAGCGCCATATCGATATGTCCTTGCTTTTCATCTTTTACTTCAACATAATATGGATGATAACCACAACCAATAAAGAATGATCCTAATTCTGTTAAACTCATTCTAGAAAATATTGTTGGGTTAGCTATTTTATAACCATTTAGATGAAGGATTGGTAAGACAACGCCATCTGTTTTGGGGTTTAAGAATTTGTTAGAGTGCCATGATGTGGCAAGAGGTCCGGTTTCAGCTTCACCGTCGCCAACAACACAAGCGGCAATTAAGTCGGGATTATCTAATACTGCACCATAAGCATGGGCAAGACTATAGCCTAGTTCTCCTCCTTCGTTAATTGATCCGGGTGTTTCAGGGGCAACATGGGATGATATTCCTCCGGGAAAAGAAAACTGTTTAAATAGTTTCTTTAAGCCGGCTTCATCCTCAGTTATATTAGGATATACTTCACTATATGTTCCTTCAATATATGTTTGGGCAACCATAGCATTACCACCGTGTCCTGGCCCAGATATATATATCATATTTAAGTCATATTTGTTAATTATTCTATTTAAATGAGTATATATAAAGTTTTGGCCGGGTACTGTTCCCCAATGGCCAACTATTTTATTCTTTATGTCTTCTATTCGTAGTTCTCTTTTTAGTAGGGGGTTATCTAATAAATATAATTGACAAGCTGCTAAATAATTAGATACTCGAAAGTATTTATCTATTTTTTCAACTTCTTTATTCGTTAGTTTCTTATACATTTTTATTCTCCTTTATTATGAATTAATTATACTATGAATAAGTATGGTAAGTCAATAATAGTTGGGCATTAAAAAAATTCCAAAAACTTTGTAAGTTCTTGGAATATAAATATTATCTCTTTGAGAATTGAGGTGCTCTTCTTGCTGCTTTTAATCCATATTTCTTTCTTTCTTTTGCTCTTGAATCTCTTGTTATAAATCCATTAGCTTTAAGAATTTTACGATATGAATCTTCTTTTCCTTCGTTTTCTTTATCGTACTCTAATAGAGCTCTTGTAATACCTAATCTAATAGCACCAGTTTGTCCTGAAAAACCACCACCAGATACATTAACATCAACATCAAATGTTTCTAGATTATTAGTTACTTCTAATGGTTGTTTTAAGTCCATTACTAATACTTCGAATGGCATATATTCGTTAACATCTCTACCATTAATTGTTATTTTTCCTGTTCCTGGAGTAAGGATTACTCTTGCTACTGAACTTTTTCTTCTTCCAGTACCTGCAAATGTTCTATCTTTCTTTGCCATAAATTATTTCCTCCCTACTTCTACTTGTTTTGGTTGTTGAGCAGTATGTGGATGCTCAGCTCCTTCATATACAAATAATTTCTTATACATTTGTCTTCCTAATCTATTTTTTGGAAGCATACCTTTAACAGCTCTTTCTACCATTTCTACTGGATAGCTTTCTTTCATTTCTCTAGCTGTTCTTTCTCTTAATCCACCAGCGTATCTGCTGTGATTGTAATACATCTTTTTGTCTAATTTGTTTCCTGTTAGTAATGCGGCTTTAGCATTAATGATTATAATATAATCTCCACAATCAATATGAGGTGTGTATGTTGCTTTGTGCTTACCTCTTAACATCATTGCGGCTTTAGCTGCTACTCTTCCTAGTGGAACATCTTTGGCATCGATTACATACCAATTTCTAGCAACTGTTTCTTTACTTTGCATAAATGTTTTCATTTTTTTCTCCCTTTACTTAATAATTTATATTGTTGATTTAAAATATGGTGTTCCCAATACCTATTTCTTCTCAACTAAAATGTACCGATTATGATTATAGTAAATTTTAGTTTGTTTGTCAACAATTTTGTCTAAAAATATATCTATTTTTCAGTTGTTTCATTTAATAATTTACTTAGCCCTCTAGTCGCTAGAGTAGCACATGTTTTTCTAGATGGCTGTTTATAGATATCATCATATACTAGGGCTTCTTTTAAGATATCTTTATTATATGGTTTTTCTTCAATCATATTATGATAGTTTTCTAGTATGTCTTTGGCTTCTTCGATTGTTTTACCTATTAGTAAGTTAGTTATTATTGAGGTAGAAGATATACATATAACACAAGCTTCTCCTTCATATTTAATATCTTTTATAATATCATTTTCTGTTTTAACATAGATATCTAAGTTATCGATACATGATACGTTATTAGAGTTTATTTTGACATAACCTTCTTCTGTAGGTATTTGTTTATTTTTAGGATTTTGATAATTTTCTAATATAATCATTCTTTTTAAATCTTTATCCATATTCATCACCTTATAATATTTCTTTCCATATATTAGCACTATTGTTTAAGACGTTTATTAGTAAATCTACTTCTTCTTTGGTATTATAAAAACTTAGGCTAATACGACATGTATTATTAATATGGAAGAGATTTCCTAACATTTTAGCACAGTGATTACCTGCTCTTACAGCAATATTATATTTATCTAAATAAACAGCAGTGTCTTGGCTAAATACACCTTTTATATTAAATGATACTATTGTACCATCATTATCTTTATTATATAGTTCAATGAAATCTAATTGTTTTAGTTTATCTATTAAATAATGGCGTAGTTCGTGTTCATATTTGGCAATTTTATCAATACCAATACTATTTATATAATCAATGGCTGCTCCTAGTCCAATTACGCCTTCAATATTGGGAGTACCGGCTTCCAATCTTGTTGGAATATCTTTTAATTCGTAGTAGCCATCTTTAGTAAATATAGCATTCATACCACCACCATAATTAGTGGGTACTAGGTCTTTTAATAAATCAAATTTTCCATATAAGACACCTACTCCAGTTGGTCCATACATTTTATGGGCAGAAAAGGCTAAAAAGTCAATATCTGATTCTTGGACATCAATTTTGTTATGGGCAATACTTTGAGCAGCATCTACTACTAGTAGCATATTATTTTCATGGGCTAGTTTAGATATTGCATTTATATCCCTAACATCACCTATTACATTTGTAATATGGGCAATAGATATTACTTTAGTATGTGGAGTAATGGCTTTTTTAACATTATCAAGGGTTAGTTCATTATTCTCGTTAAGATCCATAAATCTTATTTTTATGCCTATTTCTTTGGCTAGAGCATACCAACCTACAACATTAGAGGCATGTTCAGACTCTGTTAATAAGACTTCATCGCCTTTTTGTAATTTATATTTAAAATAGCCAAATATTATATCATTTAAGCTATCAGTAGTCCCGCTAGTAAATACTATTTCACTACTATGTTTAGCATTAATAAATTCTTTGACTTTTTTTCTTGTACCTTCATATAAATCATCCACTATTTTACTATTTTTATAATCACCACGATGAGCATTAGCTGTATACTTAGTATAATAGTCAACGATAGATTCAACTACTTGATTAGGTTTTAGAGTTGTTGCACCATTATCAAAATAAACTAAATTATTTTTTAATATGGCAAAATCTTCTCTATTCATTTAATCACCTCCAATACTTATTTATATCATTAATAATTATTTTTTCTAAATCTTCTTCAACTTTAATATTAGATAATATATATCCTTTTACTAATAATTTAATAGATTCTTTTAGAGATAATCCTCTTGTCATTAAATAGAATAATTCTTCTCCTTTAAATTTACCAATATATGAAGCATGTCTAGCATCCACATCCTCTTCATCAATAAACATATTTGGTCTAATATAACAATTACTTGAATCATTAGTAATTATTTTTGTTTCTTGATTTAATATACAACCATAATTATTTTTAGGTAAGATACTATCTATGGTATAGTCAATAGTGGCATCATTAGTAGATATTGTTCTATTTATTATATTAGATATTGTTTTAGGGGCATGATGATTAATTATGATATGATGTTCTTCTTGGTTAGTAGAGATATTAGAGAAATGATAATTAATCTCGGCATTTAAGCCTTCTAAATCAATAGTTATTGTTTCTTTAGTAGTATCGTTAATCGTAAATTTATTAATATTTAAGATACTATTTTCTGCTAATAGATATTTAATATTACTAGTTAATGATGAAGCGTTATTTTGATATTCATCAATAGTTATATTTATATTATCTTTTAGTTTATATGTTATATTAATGGTATTAGTGTTATCATATTTAATATTATATTTACCACTCTTTTTAAAATATATAGCATTATTTTCTATTTTAATATTATCATCATTATAATTATTTATATTATTATTTATCACTAATATATTATTCATCTTTAGTCTTCCTATCAATAATATTTGCCTCACTAAGATAAGTGGTATATCCTTTTTTTTCTATTTCTAGGGCTAGTGAGTAGTCTTTAGATTCTTTTATTTGACCATCAATCATTAAGTGAACATAATCAGGATGAATATATTCTAGTATTTTAGGATGGTGAGTTATTATTAAAATAGATGTATCAGGATTTTCTTCTTTATATTTACTAATATTTTCTGCTACTATTCTAAGGCTATCAACATCTAGGCCTGAATCTAGTTCATCTAAGATTATTAGAGATGGTTTTAATAGTCTTATTTGAAGTACTTCGTTTTTCTTTTTTTCACCACCAGAGAATCCTACATTTAAAGAACGATGAATTAGGTTTTTATCCATTTTTAAATCATCAGTTATTTGATCACATTTTAGGATAAAGTCATATAAGCTGATATTTTTACCTTCTTTAGCGGCTAAAGCAGTTCTTAGAAAGTCTTGGTTTGATATGCCATCTATTTCTAATGGATACTGCATTGCTAAAAAGATACCTAGTCTGCTTCTTTTATCAGTAGATAGTGAAGTAATACTTTCATCATTAAATAAGATATCACCACTTTCTACTTGATAATGATTATCACCTAATATTACTCTTGATAGGGTTGATTTTCCAACACCATTTGGGCCCATAATTACATGTGTAGTAGAGGGCTCTATTTGTAAGTTAAAGTCTTTTAATACTTTTTTATCATTAATACTAACATTTAAATTATTTATTTGTAATCGCATATTTTTCACCCATTTCTATTCCATATTATACAACAAAATATTTGATATTTAAAGTTTTTACTTGTATAAAAATATTTTTTTATACCATTATATAAATAGAATATTCGCATATTCACGGAAAACACTTTTCTTGTTTTCTTTTTTTTGTTATACTTTTGTTGAGGAGAGTTATTTATGGATTGTTTATTTTGTAAAATAATTAATAATGAGATTAGTTCATATTGTATATATGAAGATGATATTGTTAAGGTAATATTAGATATTAATCAGGATTGTGCTGGACATTATTTGATATTATGTAAGAAGCATTATGTTGATTTATATGATATACCTGATGATGTACGTAATCATATATTTGATGTGGCTAAAAGTACATCACTTATGGTTAAAGAAAAGTTAAATTGTCAAGGATTTACATTACTACAGAATAATGGTATAGCAGAAGATGTTAAGCATTTTCATTTACATGTTATTCCAAAATATAATAAAAAAATAAATATGACAATAGAAGAAGTATATAATGTAATTAAAAATTAGCTATCAGTTTATGATAGCTAATTTATTTTATACAAAAAAGCAAGAGCCTAATATTATAGCAAGTAAGATATATAATACTACTATAATTAAAAAGCCATTACCACAGCCATGTGATACAGTTCCACATGTTGTAGTATTTCCACAAGAAGTATTTGATGTCATATTTACACCTCCTTTAATTTTTTCTTATATCCAAGATCCAAGTATAATTATTAATAAAATAAACAATACTAATACAATAGCAGCTGATGATCCATAAGTTCCCATATAATCACCTTCCTTTTTTCTATTCTCACATTATTTTATGGGAATAGAAGTTTTTTGGTGAATGTTTTGGCCCTACTTTTTCTTTTTTTAGGTGGAAATAGTTGTTTTTTTAGGGTTTTTTTGATATTATATTATTATGCTTTAGAAGGGAGAACATAAAATGAGCAAAAAGAAAAATACAGAAAAAAATACTGTAGAAAAGAAAGCTGTTAAAAAAGAAGTAAAAAAGGAAGAAATCAAAGAAGTTGTTAAAGATAACAAAAAAGAGGTTAAAGATAGTAAGAAGAAAGTTGATAGCGATAAATTAAAAGAAAAAGCTATTAAAGGTTTTGAAAAGATTGATGAAAATCGTAAAATAATTTATGGCTTTGCCGCTGGACTTTTATTAGGATTATTAATATTAGCTTTACAACCTAAGAAGATAGCTGAATTAAAGGATGGAACACAGCCTGTTGCTTACTTAGGAGATGTTGCAATAACTGCTGATGATTTATATGCCGATATGAAGAAACAATATTCTGCTATTAATTTATTAATTGATTTAATTGATAATAATATTTTAACAGAGAAGTATCCTGAAACTGATGAGATGAAGGCTGATGTTGAAAAGACTGCTACTTATTGGTTTAATACATATAATTCTTATTATGGTTATGATGAAGAAACTTTCTTATCAAAGAATGGTTTTAGTAATCGTCAAGCATTTATTGATTATTTAACTTTAGATTATCGTCGTAATTTATACTATGAAGAATATTTAAAGAAACAATTTACTGATAAAGATATTGAGAAATATTATGAAAGTAGTGTTTATGGTGATATTAATACTAAACATATGCTAGTAACTGTTGATGAGAGTAATGGTTTATCTGATGCTGATGCTAAGAAGTTAGCTGAAGAAATTATTGATAAACTTAATAATGGTGCTAGTTGGGATGATGTAAAGGAAGAATATAAAGATAAGATTACTGCTGAAGATCTTGGTTATCAATCTTTTGATGCTAGTTTAGATTCAGCTTATGTTGCTGAAATGAAGAGTTTGGAGAATGGTACTTATAGTAAGACTCCTATTAAATCTTCTTATGGATATCATGTAGTATATCGTATTGATCAAAAAGAAAAACCAAAATTAGATGATGTTAAAGATGCCATTATTGAACAACTTGGTAAGGAATTAGAAAGTAAAGATACTAATATTCGTTATAAAGCATTAATTGCTATGCGTGAAGAATCTAAACTTAAATTTACTGATGAAGATTTAGAATCTAAATATAATAAATATGTAAGTAGTTATAAATAGTATAAAGACATATAACAATTAAGCGTTATATGTCTTTTTTATTTGATTTAAGTTAATAAGAGAGTTATATATTTTAATTAGTTGTTCTTCGTTTTTAATACTATTTAATAGTTCAGTTTTTAAGTTATTATCTTTATCTATTAAATAACATTCATAGTATAGATATTTTAAGATATATTTATCTTTGTCTTCATCTAATTTATTTAATATACTTTTTACTTTGTTTTCTTTATCTTGATAAGTTCTTCCTACTCTTCTTACTTTTTCTTTTGTTTCTTTAATAATATTTAGTGGAGTTATGGGTAGAGAATAACTTTGTTCTACTACTTCCATTTCTTCATCTAATAACAAACTACTTTTACCTACTACTTCACCACTTTGATTTAATTTTATAGCCATTGCTTGTTTACCATTACATAATAGACAGAAGTTCTTTTCTTTAGTGTTATAGCAGATAGTTTTATCTTTAATAGTATTTAAGAACTCTTCATCAATATAGATATGGTTTGTTTTTATACGATTAAATGATGTACTATCAGTCTTTACTAAGGGTATTTTTTTGATATGAATTATTTTGTCAGTATTATTCCATTCGTAGAAGTCATAGTAATATCTATGAAAGTTTAATATTATGTCATATATATATTCCATTTCTTTTATCTCCTTTAATAAATATAGTTAAGTTTATAATTATAAATCCTAGTAATGATAAATATATTTCTGGTCTTCTAGATATAAAATTAACATATTCTAAAAAATTATACTCAATATTAAGTAAGTTTAAATATAAAATTATATATGTTAGTCCTATAGTCATTAAACCAAAACCAAATAGGAAAAAAAATATTCTTATCATAAGACTTCACCCTATTAAAGTTTATTCTAATGATAAGAATATATTAGTTATTGTAATAAGTTATTTTCTTTATTTATTTTTTCAAGGTTTACATTACTGATTGATTCAAATCTTTTTGTTATTTTATCAGTAGTTATATTAATGTTTTCCACATCTTTGTTGACAGTTTCAATACTTCTTGATAGTTTATCCCATCTTTCTTTATAACGTGCAAATTCTAGGCCTAATTTGTTTAATTCTTGGTGAATTATAGTAGCATATTTATCTCGTTCCATATTCTTTAATAGAACTTGAATTATTGTAAATGTAGCCATTAGAGTTGTTGGTGAGGTTATCCAGACATTTCTTTGGTTGGCGTACTCTATTAAGTCAGTATGGTAAGCGTTAATCTCTGCGAAAAGAGCTTCAGCAGGTAAGAACATAATAGCTTGATTACTTGTTATACCGGGAATAATATATTTAGAACTAATAGCATCGATATGATGTTTAACATCTAATTTAAACTGTTTTGAGGCGGCGGCTCTTTCTAGATTACTTCTACTCTTGTCAACCATAATACGATAGTTTTCTAACGGGAATTTAGAATCAATAGCTACAGTTCCTAATGGTTTTGGGGCAAAGATTACAGCATCAGCAATAGTGGAATTAGGAAATAAGAATTGCATTTGATATATTTTATCATTCTTGTCGCCAAAGATACTTGATAAGATATGTTTAAGATTTATTTCGCCATAGATACCACGTGTTTTTTTATCAGTTAGAATACTTTGTAATGAGACAATGTCATTACCTAATGTTTCTATTTTCTTTTGGGCTTCATCTATTTTAGATAGTGTTGTTAATACTGAAGTAAATGCTTTATTAGTACGATTAAAGTTTTCATCTAATCTTTCATTTACTTTATCATTAATATATATTAATCTTTCTTCTAACTTATCAGTTAATTTTACATAATCTTCATTCATTGATTTAGTTAATTTATCTTTAAAGTCATTTAATTCTTTTATAGTATTTACTTCTAGTCTTCCTAGTCTTTCAGTAATATTAGATTCATTAGCGTGTTTAGTTATTGATATGATAGTTAGTATCATGTTTATTATTAGTAATATTATTATTATATATCCCATTTTATTTACTCCTTTTATTATAATAAATTATATCATTATTTATATTAAAGAACAAGATACCATTTATTTATTATAATTATTTACTTTATATTCTAAATAACCCTCTATTACATAGTATGTTTTATAACCTAGTGCATTTAACATATTACTTAGTGATTGACTTTGATGACTAAAATCACAATAAAAACAATATACTTCATTCTTATTAAGATACATTGAGTAATTATTTATTAAACTATAGTATGGTATATTAATGGCATTATCAAGGTGAGACATTGTATATGAATAATTATCTCTTATATCTATAATATGAACATTATTTAGTTCTTTTAATTTATTTATTGTTATACCATTCATATGGCACCCCTAATGTATACTATGTAATTATTTTTATTAAGATAAGTTAATATAACTAAAAAAGTAGGAAATATATTCCTACATA
>DJPK01000068.1 GCA_002438545.1 Caryophanales bacterium UBA6414 | reverse complement strand
TTTATATATCTCACTAGTTTAATATTGCTTAATTTGTATCTAATTATGATTATATGTATGGTATAATAAATAACGAGATAGCATTAATTGAAAAAAATTAAAGTAGGTGAAAGATGATAACTAATTCCAAAAATAATAAAGAGAATAGTTTAATTAATTATTTATTTAGTCATGTTAATACTGACATTGGATTTACCAAAGAACAGTCAGCACATTTAAAAGAAGATATTAAACAAAACTCTATAATTACATTCATTACATCAGACTTTAGTAATTATGATGGTAATGATAATTTAGTAGATAAAACTATAAAGTGTTTTAAAAATATAAATATAGAATTTAAAAATTATTATGTAATAGATAATCGCATAGACAGAAGTAATATTAAAGAAATAATAAATAACTCTGATATTATCTATCTTCTTGGTGGTAATCCTAAACAACAAATGAAAAATATAGAACAATACAATTTAATAACTTCTCTTAAAAGCTTTAAAGGATTAATTATTGGTGTCAGTGCGGGTGCTATGAATCAAGCGAAAAAGGTTAAATATCTTGATGAAAACAATAAACTAGTTGAATACGATGGAATAGGTCTAGTAGAGCCATTAATTTATCCCCACTTAAATATTAATAGTCTAGATAATTTAAAAGAAATTCTTAACGTAAGTAAATACATTAAAATATATTGTTTACCAAATGAATCATTTATAAAAATAAAAAATAACGAAATGATAATTGAAGGACTATATTACGTTTTAGGAGAATAAATAAACTTAGAAATAAGACAGGTGATAAAATGATAATTGTAAGAAAATATATAGATGGTGGTGAATAATGAAATCAGTAAAATAATTGCTAAAGATTTATATACTGAAAATATAAAAGATTATCCAAGAGAATCTATCGATAAATTAGTAAAAACATTAAACGAAGATACTATTAAAAAAAGAGCTCAAGTATTTAATTGCTATGTTGTATTAGATAGTCAAAAAATTATTGGAGTAGGAATGATTGGTCCATATTGGGGCAGTCAAACAGAAAGTTCGTTCTTTACTATCTTTATTGATCCAACATACAAAGGCAAAGGAATAGGCAGAAAGATAATTGAAACCTTAGAAAATGATATATATTATAAAAGAGTCGATAGAGTTGAAATACCAGCATCTATATCTGGCTTAAACTTCTATAGACACTTTGGATATGGTTTTAAAATCAATGATAAAGTAAAGGGAAATATCGTTGATGATGAAGGAGAATATCGATTAGAAAAATATCCAAAAATATCTTATGTTAACACTACTGATATATATAACATAAGACCATATATCAATAATGAATATCATAATTTTAACGAATTTATATATTCATTTGTTAAAAATAATTATCAAAACTATCAAGAATTTGAACAGTATCTCATTTCTAATGAAGATAACTTATGCATAATAGAATACAAAGATAAAACAATAGGTTACTTTGACAAAACTAAACCAAATGAAATATATTTAATAGAAGAATATAAAAATATCAAAAATGATATAATAGAAAACATGATATATTTATCTAAAAAATCTAATTAATATATCATAATAAAGGAGTTGAACATTCCATGATAAGAAAAGCCAATATCACAGATGCAGAAAGTATCGTTAAAACTAATATTGCCAACTGGAAAATAACTTACAAAAACATCTTCCCTGATGATTTACTAAATAACCTAGAATCAAAATTAAATGATAGTATTCTAAAATGTCAAAATAAAATTAATGAATATATCGTATACGTTAAAGATAATAAAGTAGTAGCCTTCTTAAGATATGGCATCAATAAAAAAGGCTATGACTCATCATATGCTGAAATATATGCTCTATATGTTGACAAAGATTATCAAGGACTAGGTATTGGTAAATCACTAGTAGATTATATAGCAAAAATATTAAAGAATGATTTTAAGTATATACTAGTCAGTACTTTAAAAGAAAATAGTGCTAATGCATTTTATCAAAGAGTGGGTTTTAAAAAGATAGGGAATTGTGAATTTGAGCTTGCCAATAAAAAATACCTAGAAAACTTATATCAAATAGAAATATAAGAGAAAAAATATATAATTTTTATAAAAATGTGTTATACTATAATAGTAAAAAGCAAATTTGGTATGGGCTTTGAAAGATTAATAATGTATATGACAGGAATGAATAACATAAGAGACGTCAGTGCCTTTCCAAGAACACCAGGTAACTGTTTATATTAATATATAATATCAATAAGTAAGTACATCACAATATGTATTTACTTTTATTTTATAAAATTGTCGAAACATATATCTTCTAAAAAGAATAATTATTAATATTCTTTATTGGGAGGTATTTATGAATACTAATGGACTAACTGATGAAGAAGTAGTAAAAAGTAGAGAAAAATATGGTACTAATAGCTTAACTAAAAAAGAATCTGATACTTTCTTTAAATTATTAATTGAAACTTTAGGTGATCCTATTATAAAAATACTATTAATAGCCCTAGGAATAAAAGTAATATTCTTAATAAAAGACTTTGACTGGTATGAAACAATTGGTATAGTAATAGCCATCTTTATTGCCTCTTTTATATCTAGTATCTCTGAATATGGATCATCCAAAGCCTTTAAAAGATTACAAGAAGAATCATCTTTAATTAAGTGCTTAGTAATTAGAAATAAAAAAGTAGTAGAAATACCTATTGATGAAGTAGTAGTAGGGGATGTTGTAAAAATTAGTAGTGGTGAAAAAGTATGCGCAGACGGTACAATTATTGAAGGCACAGTCTCTGTCGATGAATCAGTCTTAAATGGTGAAAGTAAAGAAAAAGAACTATCTCAAGGTAAAGCTATTTATCGAGGTACAATCATTACTTCCGGAGAAGGAAAATTCCTTGTCCAAAAAGTTGGTGATAGCACCTACTATGGCCATATCGCTAGTGAACTTCAAATTAAAGAAGAACCATCTGTCCTAAAACAAAGACTATCTAAATTAGCTAAAAATATTAGTACCTTAGGTTATGGTGCATCAATAATAGTAGCCTTATCTTACTTATTTAATAAAATAGTTATTCAAAATGGCTTTGATTTTAACCTAATAATTAAAACTATTACTAACTATAAAATAATGTTAGGTTATATCTTACATTCCCTAACTTTAGCAGTCACCCTAATCGTTGTCGCTGTTCCCGAAGGATTACCTATGATGATTACTTTAGTGTTATCCTCTAATATGAAAAGAATGTTAAAAGATAATGTCTTAGTAAGAAGACTAGTCGGCATAGAAACAAGTGGTAATTTAAACATCTTATTTACTGATAAAACAGGTACTCTTACTAATGGTCGCATGGATGTTGTAGGAATACTTGATTGCAATAATAAAGAATATAGTAATTTAATTGAACTAACTGGTAATTATAAAAACTTAATTAAAGATAGTTTAATATATAATAATGATAGTGTTATCAATAAAGATAAAATCTTAGGAGGTAATATTACTGATAAAGCTATTCTAAGATTCTGTAATGAAAATAAAGATAGTAGTGTCAAAATAATTAACAAAATAGAATTTAATAGTCAAAATAAATATGCGGTAAGTTTAATAGAAAGAAATAATAAACAAATAAAATTAATTAAAGGAGCACCTGAAATAATAATAGATAATTGTAGTAAATATTATAATAACCATACTAATAGTATTGAAATATTAGAACGTAAAAAAGTATCTAATTATATTTCAAAATATACATCATCTGGTATTAGAGTCATTGCCTTAGCCATATCAGATGATAAATATTCTCTTAACTATTTAAAGAATTCTACTTTATTAGGCTTTGTCTTATTAAAAGATGAAGTAAGAACTGACGCTAAAGAAGCTGTTAATCGTGCCCAAAGTGCTCATATTCAAGTAGTAATGATGACCGGTGATAATAAAGATACTGCTTATTCTATAGCTAAAGAAGTAGGTATTATCACTAGTAAAAATGACTTAGTAATAACTAGTGAAGAATTAAATAAAATGACTGATGAAGATATTAAAATTAACTTAGAAAATATAAAAGTAATTGCACGGGCTCTTCCTACTGATAAAAGTAGGATGGTAAGACTATCCCAAGAATTATCTTTAGTAGTAGGTATGACCGGTGATGGCGTAAATGATGCTCCAGCCTTAAAAAAAGCTGATGTTGGTTTTGCTATGGGTAGTGGTACTGAAGTAAGTAAAGAAGCCTCTGATATTGTCATCCTAGATAATCGCTTTACCTCAATCACTAATGCCATTCTATATGGAAGAACTGTCTTTAAAAGTATTAGAAAATTTATTATTTGCCAACTAACTATCAACCTTTGTACCTTATTAGTATCTATCTTTGGCCCATTTATTGGCATCCCTGTTCCTGTCACGGTTATTCAAATGTTATGGATAAATATGATTATGGATACACTATCTGGACTAGCCTTTAGTTATGAACCTGCCTTACTAGAATATATGAAAGAATATCCTAAAAGTAAAAATGAAAATATTATTAATAAATATATGCTAAATGAAATATTAATAACTGGGATATATTCTACTATTGTCTGCTTAGTATTTCTAAAAAGTAATTTTATTAAAAGTTTCTATCGTGTAGGTCCTAATAACGAATATGTTCTAACAGCTTTCTTTGGATTACTTATCTTTATTAGTATTTTTAATAGTTTTAATGCTCGAACACACAGACTTAATATCTTAGCTAATATTCAAAATAATAAAGCATTTATTGGTATTATGGGCTTTGTTATATGTATGCAAGTATATTTAATCTATTTTGGTGGAAGTCTCTTTAGAACTAGTGGTCTTCAATTTAAAGAATTTATCGTTATGTTTATATTAGCTCTATCAATAATCCCATTAGATTATATTAGAAAATTAATATATCGTAAAACTAATAAAGATATTGGTGTTTAAATTTATAGGGTTGCTAACTAAAAAATACAACTACTCATCATAGTTGTATTTTTCTTATATTAAGTTTATTAAACTTTCAGGCGCAGCATCGCTATATATAATATCTTCTAGATAATTAATTAAATCCATTGAAATATCATTTTGATTAAGTAAGCTCTTCATAGACTTTAGCGTATATAATCCTTCAATAGTAGTATTTTCTATATAATTATCTAATTCTTCTTTACTTGCTTTTTCACCAATCATCTTACCTAAAGTGAAGTTCCTACTCTTAGAAGAACTACAAGTAAGTAAAATATCCCCAATTCCGGCATAAGTAAACACTGTATTTTTCTTACCCCCTAAACTACATATCATCTTACTAATATCATTAATACATCTTGTCATAAAAGTATACTTTGTTGATTCAACAACACTAAGTCCCTCTAAAATACCCATAGCAATTGCTAAAATATTTTTAATAGCCCCACATATCTCTACACCAATAACATCATCACTAACTTCACAAGTAATAAAATTAGTCGTTAAAGCTTCCTTAATTATCTTAGTGGTATCTTCATTCTTAGAAGCAATAGTTAATCCCATTGGATATTCCTTCGCCATATCAATAGCAAATGTTCCACCAGATATAACACCAATCTTATCAGTATGAACATACTTCTGAATAGTTTTATAAGCAAACTCACAGCCTTCATCAATAATTCCTTTAGAAGCAATACATATGTGCTGATCATCTGTAATATAGTTAGCAACTTCTTTAATAGTATTACCAATATATTTAACTGGAATAGCTATAACAATAATCTTAGCATCCTTAATAACTTCTTTTAAATCAGTACTAATCTTTATTTTATCATCTACTTTTACTCCCTTTAGTACTTTATCATTAGTACGATATTTAATTAATTCTTCGTATTCATTAGGTACTGTCCACATTGCTATATCACTAGTATTCTTAATAAAAACCTGTGATAAAGCAATTCCAAAAGCTCCACTACCAATAATAGCTATTTTCATTTAATCACCTCAAATTTAGTATTTAATTTATAGTCGAAATAGTTAACCGGTAATTCATATACCTTAGTAACCCTTTTCTTTGGCCATATAACTTTATTCTTATTAACATCATTATATATATATAAAATAGTATCATCTTTATCACACATTATAATATCAATATTCTTCTTCATAAAAAAAGTATGTACTGAATTACACTTATCAAATAGTAGGGCTTTATCTATCTTATCTTCTAACATAAAACCTTTAAATCTTGTATAAAAAGACTTACATTCTACTAAATTAATATCTTTATTATCATATCTTAACTTCATTATATCACCATTTAAATTATACTAAAATATTTTGTTATAATCAATAAAATGTTTTC
>DJPK01000048.1 GCA_002438545.1 Caryophanales bacterium UBA6414 | reverse complement strand
CCTATTATAAATATTAAAAATAATCCTATATATATAGTTCTTTTCTTCATAAACATACATCCTTTCTTTCAATAAAAAACTACGATAAAAAGAGTCTAATCTCTTAAACTCTCTATATCGTAGTTATCTTTCTTTTTATTTAGCAAACAAACGTTATTATTTGCCCCCCCCCCAAGTAAACTTAGAGTTAACACATTATTATAACTTTTTATCATAATTTTAACTCCTTTCTAGCAAACAAACGTTTGTGCATTTTAATTCGCAATTTTAGTAATCAATTTAATACATTTTAGTGTGTCAATCAACACTTATCTTTAATTAAATTATAACACACTCACATACATTTGTCATTAAAAAGTTAAAAGACACTAGTAATTTTTCATATACTAGTGCTCTTTCTATTTTTTATAATTACAAGTTGGACATACTAGGCCATCTTTTTTCTCTACTAAGTTAGTGTGACAGTTAGGACATAATTCAATAGATGGTTTATCCCAACTAGCATAATCACATTTAGGATAATTATTACAGCCATAGAATATTTTACCTCTTTTGGTTTTCTTTTCCACTACTTTACCATTACATTTAGGACAATCCATAATTTCCACTACTTGACGTTCTGGCTTATCATTTTTAATATATTTACATTCCGGATAATTAGAACATGCGACAAACTTACCATACTTACTTCTTTTAATAACTAGATTACTACCACAGTTAGGACATTTCTCCCCAGTTTCTTCAGGTTCAGTTTTCTTCATTTCTTTGAAAGCATCTTCTACTTTAGGTTCAAACTCTTGGTAGAATCTATCTAGTAATTTAACACTTTCTAATTTACCATCCGCTATCTTATCTAAGTCATCTTCCATTTCTTTAGTATAATCAACATTAATAATATCTTTAAAGAATTCTTGTAATTTATCAGTAGTTTCCATAGCAACTTCTGTAGGAACAAACTTCTTATCTTCTACTTTAACATAATCTCTTTCATTTAATGTTTCAATAATTTTAGCATATGTTGAAGGTCTACCAATACCTAAAGTTTCCATTTCTTTAATTAATTTACTTTCAGTATATCTACTAGGTGGTTTAGTGGTATGTTCAGAATAATTTATTTCATTAGATATTACTTCTTTATGTAATAAATTATCTAAGTTAGGTAGTTCTTTATCACCAACGTCTTCATAGTTAGCATATACTTTTAAATAACCATCAAATACTAGTACTTGACCGGTTGTTTTAAAGATATAGTTATTATTATTTAAACTAACACTAGTAGCTTCTACCATAGCGTCTTTCATTAAGGAAGCAAGTGTTCTATAATAAATCATTTCATATAATTTATATTCATCTTTTGTTAAATATTCTTTAACACTACTTGGTGTTCTATTAATACTAGTAGGTCTTATTGCTTCATGGGCATCTTGAACATTATCCATACTCTTTGCTTTCTTAACATATCCAAGATAATTTTCACCATAATTACTACTAATATAAGCATAAGCACTTTTAACAAATTCATCAGATAATCTTACAGAGTCAGTTCTCATATAAGTAATTAAACCAACTGTTTCATCTTTTAGCGTAATACCTTCATATAATTTTTGAGCAATACTCATGGTCTTCTTAGAAGTAAAACCTAACTTAGTTGAGGCATCTTGTTGTAATGTAGAAGTAATAAAAGGGTACTTAGCCTTTCTATTCTTCTTTTGCTTATCTATTTTATCAATAATAAACTTATCACTTAATTTACTTAATATATCTTTAGCTTCTTCTTCACTTTTAATTTCCACTTTATTATCATTATAACTATCTAGTTTAGCATCAAAATTATCAAATATAGCTTCTATTTCATAATACTTTTCAGGGTTAAAAGCCATTATTTCTCTTTCTCTATCAACGATTAATTTTAAAGCAACGCTTTGTACTCTACCAGCAGATTTACCACCTGTTTTAGATTGCATTAACTTACTTAATCTAAAACCAATTATTCTATCTAATATTCTTCTAGCTTCTTGTGATTTAACTAGATCCATATCTATTTTTCTAGCATGTTTAAAAGAATTTAATATAACATCTTTAGTTATTTCATTAAATACTATTCTTTCATAATTATTATCATTTAACTTTAAAGTATCATATAAATGCCAACTTATAGCTTCTCCTTCCCTATCGGGGTCGGTTGCTAAATATACATAATCACAATCTTTTATATCTTTCTTTAAAGTATTAACTAATTTACTTTTACCTTTAATTATTTTATATTCAGGTTTAAAATCATGGTCAACATCTACTCCTAAACCAAATTTTCCACTAGTAGTTAAGTCTCTAATATGGCCAAGTGAAGATACAACCTTATAATCATTTCCTAAATACTTTTCAATAGTCTTACTCTTACTAGGAGATTCCACTATTACTAATTTTTTAGTCATATCATTATTCCTTTCCTGCTTAATTATATACTAAATACTATATCTATTGTCAAGTAAATTAACTATATTTTTATAAATTTAATCATATAGTTATGTAGAGGTGTTATCTAATGAAAAATATTATTAATTATTTTTATAACTTAAATATTACTGAATTAACTAATAAAGATAATATCTATTCTTTTTATGATAATGATGAATTATATCACTTTTATATATATAATAATAATATTAAAAATATTGATTTAACTAAAGATATTGATGATTCATTAAAGAAAGATACACTTATTCATGAGATAATAATTAATAAAGATAACTCGATAATTACCTATTATAATAATATTCCATATATATTATGTAAAATAAATATTAATGTTAATAAACCAATAACTTTAGGAGAGATAAATTATTTATCTAGTAAAGTGATAAGTACTAATAGTAAGATTACCTATCATAGTTGGCAAGATTTATGGAGTATTAAGATGGATTATTTAGAAAAAGTTATTAATGAAAATGGGAAGAAGTATCCTATTATTGTGGATAGTTTTAATTACTTTGTAGGAATAGCTGAGAATGCTATTAGTTATTATAATAATTTATCTAATAAAGAAGTAGATAATAATTCGTTGGTTATTAGTCATAGAATAATTAATATTAATGATACGGTGTATGCAATATATGATCCCGTAAATATTATTATTGATCATAAGGCAAGAGATATTGCTGAGTATATTAAGTATTCTTTCTTTAGTGATAATACTAATATATTTAAGGAGTTGAATACTTATTTTAAGTATAATTATTATACAAAAGATGATGTAGTAATGCTACTAGCAAGAGTGTTATATCCTAGTTTTTATTTTAATATGTATGAGGATATTATGATTAATAGTAAGGAAGAAAAAATTATTACTAATATTACTAGTAAGTTAGATAAGTATGAGTTGTATTTGGCTAAAGTGTTTAAGTATTTTAATAACTTTTATAATTTGCCTGTTCCAGAGTGGTTAAATAAATAATACCCTTCTATTTTACATTTTGGCTCATTTTCATTTTACATTTTGGCTGTAATATGCTTTATTGTTTTTGAATTAAAAAAGCGAGTACATTAATACTCACTAACTTTTTAATAATCTTGTCTTTCTCTTATAAATGGTGGAATATCTAAGTCATTTACACCATCATTAGAGATGCCATCAGCTTTATCTTTATACATATCTTCTCTTTTAGCAGAGTTGAAATTATGATATAAAGGTTCACTTTCGTTTTCAAAGCCTGTAGCAATAACAGTAACAATTACTTCATCATTTAAGTTTTCATTAATAACTGCACCAAATATTGTATTAATATCAGTGTTAGCAGCTGTTCTGATAATTTCAGCAGCTTCTTCTACTTCAAATAATGTAAGTGATGTACCACCAGTAACGTTGATAATAGCATCTGTAGCACCGTTTATAGAAGTTTCTAGTAATGGTGAAGATACGGCTTGTTTAGCAGCCTCAACTGCTCTATTTTCTCCTGATCCAACACCAATACCAATTAAGGCATTACCTCTGTCCTTCATAACAGCTTTAACATCGGCAAAGTCTAGGTTTACTAATCCAGCAACAGCAATTAAATCTGAGATAGATTGAACACCACGATGTAGAACGTTATCAACTTCACGAAAGGCCTCTAACATAGGTGTTGATTTGTCGATTAATTCTCTTAAACGATCATTAGGAATAACGATTAAAGTATCAACATGTTTTTTTAATTCATCTAGACCAGCAACTGCTTGATCCATTCTCTTTTTACCTTCAAAACTAAATGGTTTAGTAACAATACCAACAGTTAAAGCACCAAGTTCTTGAGCAATTTCAGCAATTACTGGAGATGCTCCTGTTCCTGTTCCACCACCCATACCGCAAGTTACGAAAACCATGTCTGCACCTTTTAGTACTTCTTCGATTTCACTCTTACTTTCTAGAGCAGCTTCTCTACCTATTTCAGGGTTAGCACCTGCTCCTAAGCCATCAGTTAATTCGTTACCAATTTGCAACTTTATTGGAGCAAGTGAATTATTTAAAACTTGTAAATCTGTATTAGCAACAATAAAGTCTACACCTTTTAAACCAGAATCAATCATTCTATTTACGGCATTACAGCCACCGCCACCTACTCCTATTACTTTTATTTTTGCTAATTGATCCATTTCTAAGCCAAACATATTATTCATTATTCTTCCTCCTTATTTTTAATAAAGTTCTTAAACATTTTTCCTATTACATCGATATTTTCTTTCTTTAACTTACTATCAGGTTTGACAAGCAATTCTTCGTCAGTTTCACTAATCATTGAATATTCTTTACCTCGAACATCCATTTTATCAATAAAATATTTTATCATACCAAGGGCTGTTGTATATTTATTATCTCTAACTCCTATAGTGTCTACTTTATATACTAAAGTACCTTTACCAAATACTTCCGTAATTAAATTCTTAAAAGATTTAATTTCCGTAAGCCCTCCTGTAACAATTATATAATCAATTTCTTGTTTTGTTAAGAGTAAAATCTGTTTTTTTGCAAAATTTAGTATTTCTACTAATCTACTCATAACTACTTCAGTTACTTCTAATTGGTTTAATTTAATAGTCTCACCAATGGTATTTTTTATTTCAAAAGTATCGTTTAATACGTTAAATCTTTTATGTGATGAAGCAAATCTTTCTTTAAGCATTCTTCCATCAAAAATATTAATACCAAAGACATATGCTAAATCTTTATCAACATTTAATCCTCCTAAATTAATTACTCCAACGTTCATTAACTTACCATGATTAAACACACTAACATTAGTTGTTTCATGTCCTAAGTTGATAACAGCACCAACTTTGTTATCTGTAAACTTACTTCTTACTTCATAATAATCTCCTAAAGAAGGTAATGTAATATCCACTACTTCTAAATTAGATTTTTCTATTACTTCAATTACTGAATATATATTCTTTTTAGGAACCGATATCATTATGGCTTTTAATTCTACTTCACTAGCCTTTTTATTTATAACATGGATACCACTACTAGTACCATCTATTACAAAGTCAATAGGTATAGCTGTTACAAGTTCATAATCGTTATCTAGTTTATTGTAGACTGATGTCTTAATTAACTTACTAATAATATCTGAAGTAATTACTCCATCTACTTTCATACTAGCAGATACTAATTTAAATCTAGCATCTTCTTCACTAACATTAACGATTACTTTTTTGATATCAAAGCCTAAATCTTTGTTAATTTCTTTAATACCATCTTTAATAGCATTACTAGCTAAATTACTATCAATTACTAGGCCTTTTCTAATACCTTTAGATTTAATTTCATAAGAAGATAATACTTTTACTTGATTATTAAGATTTTCTCCTACGACAAATTTAATGGTATCAGAGCCTATATCAATACTTGTATATACCTTTCTCACAACATCGACTCTCCTAAAATATAACCTAATTATACAATAAAATACTTGTAAATGCAATAATATAACATAAAGTTCAATAAATTTTAAGATTAATCAAGTCTTGTTTTTGATGTGAACCCCATTTTGGAGACATCATAAAAAGGACTATTTTATTATTTTAAAATACTCCTAAAAAAATAGCAAAACTTTATTTGCTATTTTCATATATAACTTTTTAATATTATCAATTATTAGAATAAAATCATTCCTAATGTTAAGATAAATATTGAAACAAGTGCTAAATATAGAATTAATTTAAATACCCATTTAAACCATGTAGAATATTCGACACGTGCTACAGCTAAGCCACCCATAATTGCTCCACATGTAGGAGTAATTAAGTTAACTAGTCCGTTAGCGGCTACTAAAATCATAATATTAGTTTCTACAGAGAATCCTAATTGAGCAGTAAGTGGTCCCATAATTGGAGTAGATAGACTTGCAATACCAGAAGATGAAGGAACTAATACTGATAATACTATATGTAATAAGTAATTACATGGTGCGTATAAGATAGCAGGCATTCCTTTTAAGAATTCAGCAGCATTATAAATGATATAATTATCAAAATGTGTTATTCCCATTAATACACTTACTCCACGAGCAACGGCAATAATTAAGATAACTCCAACCATATCATCAGCGCCATCTATGAAAGTATCAACAGTTTCTTTTTCACTAAATCCATTAATAATACATAATAGAATAGTTATAATTAAGAACCATAATCCTCCTTCATTAAACCACCAACTGCCTAATGGTGAGCCAGTTAAAAAGCCTGTTATATTAGTAAATACGTTAACACCAAGATCTTCCCAAGGAATAAATCCTAAAATCATTACTACGAAAGATAATCCAAATATCCATAATGTGATTTTTTGTTTAGACGTTAATCTAATATCTTCTTCAATCTCTTCCTTACCATAACGTTTTTCCATGTTCTTTTGTTCTTGAAGTGATAAGAATGTAGATCCTTTATCTTCTTTTACCTTCTTAGCATATTTCATTACATAAAGTACCGCAATGATGTATGAAGCAATCCATAGGGCCATACCAAGAGCAATAATTACTCCTTGATTGATAGCTATTCCTTCAGGTAGAGCGTCGATAGCTGCTCCGACAGCGAATGGGTTGATTGTTGAACCGAGAACACCAACACCAGCTCCAAGAAGTATTGTTGCAGAGGCTACTATTGTATCCATACCGGCTGCCACCATTGTAGCGGATAATAAAGCATAGAATCCAACAGTTTCTTCTAGCATACCATAAGTAGTACCACCAATACTAAAGATAAACATAAGTATTGGAATTAGTATTAATTCTTTTCCTTTTAATTTATTAATTAATACTTTAATACCAGTTTCTAGAGCTCCTGTTTTAGTAACTACTGCTAAATAAGCTCCTAAGATCATTATAAATACGCAAACATCCATTGCGTCCTGAAAACCAAGAATTGGACTCATTAATACATCTGATAACTTAGCTCCTACTACTCCACTGCCATTTACTATCTCACCATCAACAAATTGAGCCTGAGGTAATAAATGAGAGGCAATAGCAAGAATAAAGATCATAATAAATATTATAGAGAATGCCGATAACATTGTTTTCTTGTTTTTCTTTTTTGTCTCTTTTGACATTTCTTGTTTTTCCTCCTTATTATATATAATTCTTGTACCTGTCTTACCATTTAAAGCATCAAGACCTTCACTTAAAGAGGTAACTATAGCAACGCCTTGTGGGTTATTTTCAATAAACCTTGTACAGGCTTGAACTTTTGGTAGCATGCTTCCTTCAGCAAACTCTCCTGCTTTAATATATTTATTGGCCATATCAAGGTCTATTAAATTTAATTTTTTCTCCGTTGGAGTATTATATTTAATAGATATCTTTGATACAGATGTCAAGATGAGTAGTACATCAGCTTTAATACTAGTAGCAAGAGAAGCCGCTGCAAAATCTTTATCAATAACAGCATCTACTCCTTTATAGCTGTCATTTTCTTTGATAACAGGGATTCCTCCACCACCACATGTAATTACGACATTACCATCATGTATTAATTCTTCTACTACTTCTTGTTCTAAGATCCTAACGGGTTTTGGAGAAGGTACAACTCTCCGATAACCACGTCCAGCATCTTCGACAAATATATAGCCTTTTTCCTTCTTGATTTCTTCGGCTTGCTTTTGACTATAAAACATTCCGACAGGCTTAGTTGGATTTTCAAATGCTTTGTCTTGACTATCTACTTCGACCTGGGTAATGATTGTCGCACATTCTTTGGATATTCCTTCTCGTTTAAGTTCTTCACTTATTGCTTGTTGAAGATGATATCCAATGTACCCCTGACTCATGGCACCACATTCCGCGAAAGGCATAAGTGGTGTTCCAATTTTATTTTGGTAGGCATTATCGAAAGCTAAATTTATCATGCCAACTTGTGGACCGTTACCGTGAACGATAACGACTTCATGACCATCTTTAACTATCTTAACTATTTGATGGGCTGTTTTTTTAACTAATTGTAATTGCTCCTCGGGTGTTTTACCTAAAGCATTACCACCTAAAGCAATAACTATTCTCAATGTATATCCCTACTTTCCACCAAGGGTTGCATATATAACAGCCTTTATAGTATGCATTCTATTTTCTGCTTCGTCAAATACCTTTGATTTTTCACTTTCAAATACTTCATTAGTAACTTCCATTTCGTTAATTCCGTACTTCTCAGCAATATCTTTACCAATAGTAGTGTTAGTATCATGAAAAGATGGTAAGCAATGTAAGAATATAGCTTTTGGATCAGCGTTATTCATAACATTCATTGTAACTTGGTATGGTTTAAGAAGTTTAATTCTTTCTTCCCATTTAGCAGGATCTTCACCCATAGATACCCAAACATCAGTATAAATTACATGGGCTCCTTTAGTACCTTCCATGATATCTTCAGTCATTTTTATTACCGAACCACTTTTCTTAGCAATTTCTAAGCAAGTATTGCGGAGTTCTTCACTTGGCCATAACGCTTGAGGTGCACAGCAAGTAAAGTTAACTCCTAGTTTAGTGCATACGACCATTAGGGAATTAGCAACATTGTTTCTAGCGTCCCCACAAAATACTAATGTTTTACCTTTCATGCTTCCTAAACATTCTTCAGCAGTCATAATATCCGCAAGCATTTGAGTAGGATGAAAATCTGTAGTAAGACCATTCCATACAGGGACACTACTATATTTAGCAAGGCCATCTACTATTGATTGGTCAAAGCCACGATACTCGATACCATCATACATTCTACAAAGGACTCTAGCAGTATCAGCAATACTTTCTTTCTTACCCATTTGACTTCCGGTAGGTCCTAGATAAGTAACTCCCATGCCTAAGTCATATCCGGCTACTTCAAAAGCACATCTTGTTCTAGTACTATCTTTTTCAAATAATATAGCAATATTCTTACCTTCAAAGAATTTATGTTTTTTACCTTTATGTTTCATAACTTTAAACTTCTTGGCTAAATCAAGTAAATATCTAATTTCATCTTCACTATAATCAAGTAGTTTAAGAAAGTCTCTTCCTTTTAAATTCATTAGTTATCACTCCTTACAAGTGGCATACTCATACATCTAGGACCACCTCTACCACGAGAAAGTTCAGAACCATGCATTTCTAATACTTTAATACCATATCTTCTTAGAACAGCATTAGTAATATTATTTCTATCATATACGATTACTACTCCAGGTGCTATACATAATGTATTAGAGCCATCATTCCATTGCTCTCTTTCAGATATAATCTTATCTCCACCGCCGCATGGAATAAGGGTAATATCTTTATTTAAATATTTTTCAAGGATATTCTCTAGACTATCATTAATTTCTTCAACTTTAACGCCTTGAGCAACATCTTCTTTTATTTCAAATACTTGTAGTGTATCCATAATACCAGGATGGTATGTGAACTTATCATAATCTATTTGTGTAAATACTGTATCTAGGTGCATGAATGCTCTAGAGTTAGGTATATTGAATGCAAGAATTGTATCTATTTCACAATCAGGATTTTTAAACATATTTAAAGCAATTTGTTCAATAGATTCAGGTTGTGTTCTTTGGCTGACACCGATTGCTAAAGTATGTTCGTTAAGTACTAAAATATCTCCACCTTCAATATGGTATGGATTATATCTATCATAATACTTAATAGTATCTTTATAATCAGGATGATAGTTAAAGATATATTCAGCATAAATAGTCTCTCTATTTCTAGTTACAGAGTACATTTTATTTAAACTTATACCATTTTCAATAGATGCAAATGGATCTCTTGTAAATACTAAGTTAGGCATTGGATCTGCTAAGAATTTAGAGTCTTCAGTTACTTTATCTACTAAAGAGTGTTCAGTATCTCTTTCCATAGCGGCTAATTCATTAACATTAATACCTTCCATAGTTTTAAGAACTAGTTCTTTATTGTCATGAAATTCCATTAAGAATGTAATAACCGCATCTTTATATTTAGGTGTTTTTATTCCGGCCTCATAGACAAATTGTCTAATAAATTTTTCTCTTAGATCAGGATTTTGATTAAGTACCTCAGTCATTAAATCTTCTAAGTATACTACTTCTACTCCATTTTCTCTAAGTATTTTAGCAAACTCATCATGTTCTTCTTTAGCGACTTTCAAGTAGGGAATATCATCAAATAATAGTCTCCCTAATGAATCTGGTGTTAAGTTTAGTAACTCATTTCCAGGTCGATGTAATAATACTTTTTTAAGTGGCATTATTTCACTTTTTACATTTATCATTTTTTCTCTCCTCTTCTTTCTACTTTATATTTGATAAAAATAACTTAACTGTCTCATTATCTGATTTCATCATCTCATCATAAGTACCGGTTAAAATTATTTTACCCTCATCCATAAAGACAATTTTTGTAGCTACTTTTTTAACAAAACTAACTTCGTGGGTTACTACAATCATTGTCATTCCCTCATCAGCAAGTTCTATCATTAAGTCTTGGACTTCTTTTACCATTTCCGGATCGAGTGCTGACGTTGGTTCATCAAATAATATCATTTCAGGCTTCATCATTAAAGTTCGAACGATAGCTACTCTTTGTTTTTGACCACCGGATAAACTACTAGGATATACTAGAGCTTTGTCGGCTAAGTCTATTCTTTTCAGATATTCCATAGCCTTCTTTTGAGCCTCTTTCTCACTATTTATTCCTAACTTTATTGGAGCTAATATAATGTTATCCATAACTGTTAAATTATTAAATAAATTAAAGTTTTGAAATACCATTCCAATCTTTTGTCTATATAAAAATATATTATTATCATTCAATTCATGATTATCTAAATATATCTTACCACTATCAGGTTTTGCTAAGTAATTAATACATCTAAGAAAGGTACTCTTTCCGGAACCTGATGGTCCGATAATAACAACTCTATCCCCTTTATTAACTTCTAGACTTATATTCTTAAGTACTTTAAGTTTACCAAAACTTTTACTAATATTCTCTACTTTAAGCATTACTAACCTTCCTTTCAAATATCTTTAATAATTTAGTTAGTATGCCTGTAATAGATAAATATATTAAAGCTGTTATTATTAAAGGGAAGAAATAATTATATGTTCCAGAGGCAATAATGTCTGAAGCTTTAGTAAGTTCAGTAATGCCAATATATCCTGCTACCGATGTTTCTTTAATAAGAGTAATAAACTCATTTCCTAAAGCCGGTAATATATTCTTAATGGCTTGGGGTAATATAACATATCGCATTGTTTGGTTATAATTAAGTCCTAGACTAAAGCCGGCTTCCATTTGACCAATATCTACCGAATTGATTCCTGCTCGCATAATTTCTGATACATAGGCACCGGAATTAATACCAAAAGATAATATTCCTACTAAGACTAAATCGATATTAACACTCTTAAATATTACATAATAAATAATCATTAATTGAACTAAAGCCGGTGTTCCACGAATAATAGTCACATACAAATTGGCTATATAATTAGCAATTTTACCTTTACCTGTTTTATCATACTTATCGCGAATAAAAGCTACTAATAAGCCAATCACCATGCCTAGTATTATAGCTCCTATGGCAATAAGAATAGTGTTTTTAAGGCCTTCTAGTATATACATATATCTTTTATCGTATATTACACTTTTATAAAAATCATTAATTATCTTTTCCATATATCCCCCTACTACTTAGAATGGTTAATAATATATTCTTCTATCTTTCCTTCATTTTGTAATTTTTCTAGTACTGTATTAATGCTATTAAGAAGATCAGTGTTTCCTTTTTTAACAGCAATTCCATAACTATCACTAAATAAGTATCCTGGTAATAATTTTAATCCATCGTTTGTTTTTATTATCTCTTGAGCGGGTAGATTATCCATAATAATTAAATCTACTTTACTAGCTTTAAGATCTTCTACCATTGTTAGATATTTCTTTTGTCTAACTATTTTGGAATTTTTATAATTCTTTGTAGCATAACTATCCGCAACACTACCAAGTTGAACAGCAATCTTTTTGCCATCTATTTCATTCATTGTGATATTACTATCTTTTCTTACCATAACTACTTGATTAGATGTTATATATTCTATAGAAAAGTCTACTTCTTGTAGTCTTTCAGGAGTGATACTCATTCCAGCAGCGGCAAAATCAGCTTTACCACTATTAAGTTCATTAATAATTGAATCAAAGGCAATATCTTTAACTACTAATTCTTTGCCTATATAATTAGCTATTTCATTTGCTATATCAATATCTACTCCAACAATCTTGCCATTTTCATAATATTCATAAGGGGCAAAACCAGCTTCCGTTACTAAAATTAATTGATTCTCATTTCTAGAACATCCTGTCAAAAATACTAACCCCAATATTATTCCTATTAACCATTTTCTCATCAATACTCCTCCAATATATCTAGTGTTCTCTACTATAGTTTATTATACCAGATAATATTTTCTTTGTCTATAAATGGAACGTTTTTTGTAGAATAAAAAGAGCATACCCTTTAAATGGAAGGCTTGCTCTTTAGTTAATTAATCTTCTTGCTATAAATACTAATAGGTATAATACCTCCTAACTTAGTAATTAATAGTGAGGTAATTAATGATACTAAAATAATATTAATATTAAAGTTAACTATCTTCTCTATTCCTATTAAGTTATAGATAATATTATTGATAGGATTACTAATTAAATAGACAGATATTAGACCTATAATCATAGATATAAGACCGATAATAAAGTTTTCAGAAGAAAATATCTTTTTAATATCACGTCTTCTAACTCCTAGTGTTCTTAATAAAATTATTTCTTTTTCTCTTTCTAGCGTTGATATATAGGTAATAACCATCATCATTATTATTGATATAACTATCGATAGAATACTAAAAAACATTAAAATAATAGTTAAAATATTAACAAAATCAACAACAGTATCAATAATATATTTACTAGCATCTTCATATATAATATCTTGATAATTATCTAATTTACTAATTATTATATCTTTATTATCTTTACTACTTGGATATATATAAATACCATTAATGTAATTACCATAACCTAGTCTACTAAGGAGTATTTCTTTATCATTATCATTTAATATAGTATTATCAAGAAGGTTATAATCAACTAGGCATTGGTTTTTAATAATATCACTATTACTATTTTTAGAGGTAATATATTTTACTAAGTCATTACTATATAATATATAACTACTATCTGTTAACATATTATCTTCTTTAGGTTTGATGATACCTACTATTTTTAAATATTCAGAACTATTATTATAGATATCAGAATAGTTATTATTAATGTAATACATATCGTTATAGTTAAGGTAATAACCATTATTGAGTATTAGCTTAAACTCTTTATTAAGAATATTATCATAATCTAAGTTATCATTAAATATTTTAGAGATAGTACTACTAACTTGATTATTTTTATCAATAAGTAATACCAGTTCATTATAGTTATTAGGTAATCTACCATAGACTATATCATAATTATTATTAATTATTTTAGTGCTTGGTATAAAGTTAATAGTCGTATGATCTAGATAGTTATAATCATTAGACATAATATTAATATCTACTAGTTTATCATAATAAATACCATTAGTATAAGTATTAAGACTATTTATAGTATCAAGAAAAGTATTATTAAATATATTAGTGTGAATACTATCTTCTTTCTTAGTTATATTGTCGTGATAGGTACTAGAAGATTCTTTGATGGTGTCATGTAAAATTACGAT
>DJPK01000014.1 GCA_002438545.1 Caryophanales bacterium UBA6414 | reverse complement strand
ACTAGAAGGATCAATTATAACATTAAACTTATATGCCAAAGTACCAATATTTGTTATAGTAATAGTATTTACATCTTGATTCATTCCATCTTTATCCGCTAATGGATATGCATTATCTAGATTAATACTAGTATTACTATAACTTAATTTTAATGTTCCAGTAGAATAACTTTGTACAATAGAACTCACTTCATTAGTAAATAAAGCATAAGTTTCTTTCCCAATTGAAACAAATAATACTAGTATTAAAACAATTAACAATAATTTTTTATCCTTCATAAACGTACACCCTTTCAACAAAAAAACTACGATAAAAAGAGTCTAATTTCTTAAACTCTTTACCATAGTTCCTATTCCTTCTTTTAAACAAACAAGTGTATTATTTTGCCCCCCCCCCCAGTAAACTTAGAGTTAACACATTTATATTAATATTATTCATAATTTTTAACTCCTTTCTACTTGTTGATTTGCGAATTAAAATGTACAATATAATTGCGAATTAAAATGTACAATTTCATCAACAATTCTTACTTGAGGTAATTACACCATCGTTTGTTTATTTTCTTACCTTAAATTAATTATAAACCAAAACAATACTATGTGCAAGATATTTTAATAAGAAAATTATATTAAATTATTCTTCTTCATTAAAAAACTCTTTTATATCTATATCTAGTGCCTCAGCAATTCTACCTAATACTGAAATAGTAAAATGTTTATTTCTCTTATCATTTTCTATATCACTAATATATTCTCTTGATAAATCAGTCATATCTGCTAAATCTTGTTGCGTTAAATTATTACTAGCGCGATACTTTCTAATATTTTTTCTAATAATATTATAATAGTAATTATCATTATTAATATATTTCTTAGGCTTAATAGTTTTATACAACATATACTTCACTTCCTTATAAATATTTTGTTATATTATAAGAAAAAAATATATAGTCTAGTAGCCACATAAATATATAATAATAAAAAATAAAAAAGTATATTTCTATACTTTAATTATTTTCTAGATACGTATTTACCATCTTTAGTAGATACAATTATTTCTTCATCTTGTTCAATAAATAGTGGAACTTTTACTAACATACCTGTTTCAATAATAGCATCTTTAGTAGCACCAGTAGTTGTATTTCCTTTAACAGCAGGTTCAGTAGCAATAATTTTATAATCAACTTTTTCAGGAAGTTCTATACCAATTAATTCATTTTCATAGAATGAAAGCATTACTTCTAAACCTTCTTTTAGAAACTTAACTTGATCCTCAATTTGACTCTTATTTACTTCAACTTGTTCGTAAGTATCCATATTCATAAAACTATAAACATCTCCTGTAGCATATAAAAATTGCATTTTACTCTTATCTACATGAGCAGCAGGAATTTTAATACCAGCATTAAATGTTTGTTCAAATATTGAACCGGTACGTAAATTTTTAAGTTTTGCTTTAACTATTGCAGCACCTTTACCAGGTTTAACATGTTGGAACTCTAATACTTGATAAATATTTCCTTCATAGCTAACAGTCATGCCTGTTTTAAAATCATTAACATTTATCATTTTATACCATCCTTATACTATTTTTTCTCTTTATGATTAGTAGTCTTACGACATTTATTACAGAATTTATTTAATTCTAAACGTTCTGTAGTATTCTTTTTATTTTTACTAACAGTGTAGTTAGGAGTTTTACATTCTTCACAAACTAAAGATACTAATACTCTATTTTCATTTTTCTTGGCCATAAATATCCCTCCTTACAAAAATATCATTGATATTATATCATACTATTTATAAATTTCAAAGTATTTATTAACAATTTTTGCAGATATTCTTTTAGTAACTGGTGAAGTATAAGAAACATCCCCATATGAATTACTAATATCCGGGCTTACTACTACGATACTCATCATAGGATTATCTGCTGGACTATATCCAACAAAAGATGTTGTTATAGTTTCAGTATCTACTACATTATCGCCATCGGTATCAATAAAACTTTGACTAGTTCCTGTCTTACCACCTGAATTAGTATAATATCCCATATAACCATTACCTAATCCATCTATAACTGTTCTATTAAATCCATATTTAACTCGATCAATATATTTACTATCTACATCTACTTTACCTAGTGCTTTAACATCTGTCTTATAAATTAACTCTCCAAACGTATCTTCATCATTCGAAGACTGACTGTATACTTCTTTAAGTAAATAAGGTTTTAACCTTGTTCCTCCATTAGCTAAAGTATTTATATATTGTGATAACTGTATAGGTGTATAAGTATCATACTGTCCAATAGCAAAATCTAGTAAATGCCCCGGTAATGTCGACTTACCTGTATACCCTAGACTTTCTACTGGTAAATCAATACCAGTCTTCACACCAAGACCAAATGAAGAATACATATCACGATACTTCTTAAAAGCATCAGTATCTATCTTTAAAGCTTCATTATAATTATATGTACCATTACCTATCTTTATCGCAATTAAATATTGATAATAGTTAGAAGACATTCTTAACGCATCAACATCATCAATTAATCCTAACTTCTTCCATGAACACTTTTCTGGAGTATCTTTTATCTTAATACAATCATCTTGTACTGTATCACCAATATTAATAGCTCCATATTTATATCCTACTAACATAGAAGCACCTTTAACAATCGAACCTGGTGTTACAGGTAATGTCATAATTCCCGGTGTATAATCAACGATATATCTACTGCCATCTTCTCTTTCTCTAATTTGTTTACCACCCATCGCTAATATCTCTCCGGTATTAGGATCTGATACTATCGCAAACGATCTATTATAATACTCTGTATTTGCTTCATACTTTGCGCTCATAACCTCACTAGTTAATACTTCTTCTAAATACTTTTGTAAATTAATATCAATAGTTAACACTATATCATTACCACGTTTACCTTCACTAACTAATTCATAAGTATTATCCGGAAGTACTTTATATATTGCTTTTGTTCCTTTTAAATAATTCTCATACTGATACTCTAAATAACTAATACCTACTCTATCTGCTAAAGAATATCCATTATCTAAATAATACTCTGCTAACTCACTAGGAATACCTTGCGTATCTGAAGAAACACTTCCTAAAATACTCTTAAAAGTATCTCCATATAGATATACTCTCTCCCAATCTAACTTGGTATTAAACCCACAAAGAACATCAATATTCTCTGATATTACTGCATACTCTTTCTCGGTAATATCTTTACTCTTAATAACTTTCTCTGCATAACTATATCCCTTATTCATCAAGTAATATATATATGCTGCCTCTTTATCTCTATCTTCAAACTTACTAAGTTCTTCTTCACTAATTCTTTCAAATATTAAATCAACAATATCATCATCACTTAATTTTCTCTCTTTATTAAGTTTCCACTCTTTATCTGTAATCTTCTTTTGAGCATCTTCTTTATTCTGAATATACCAAAAATTCTTTAACCTGTAATCAGTTAAACTAGAATAATCTACCTCGATTAAATCCGCAACTTTATAAGCAAGTTCTACTTCTTCTTTCGTAGTAACATTATTTTCTTTCTTATAATAAATAGTTTTAACTGCTACATTATCTACTAATAAATTATAATTACGATCATATATTCTTCCGCGAGGTGCTGAAGTACTCTCTACTCTCTTTTCTACTGCTCTTTCTAAACTAGCTATATATTCATCCCTTGATAATATCTGTAAACTAAATAAACGTACTCCAATAATACCAAAACATAAAAATATTATTACAATAATAAATATATATCTCTTTAAAATAACATCCTCTAATATTTTAGGACTATCATGTTTAACTTTATTTAAACCTTGTGATTTATCATTAACTTTAATTTTCTTTTTCTTACTTATCTTATTTATAGGTCTATTTCTCTTAAACATTACATCACCCTATTTCACTACACTTTAATTTTATTAATTCTATCTAAAGAAACTTTAACGGAATGATAGTCCGCACTAATAGTCGCCAACATCTCAAAATTAGTAAGCATCTTAGCATAATATGAATATATAAGTAATAATCCACCTATCTCCATATTACCTATACTAACTAAATAAATAGCATATATAATTATAACATATCTAAATAATTCTACTAATCCTAAAACAAAACATATCATTCCATAAGCAAATACATTATATTTAGCATTATCATATAAATATACATTAGTACTATCTATTAATGAATTATCTCTTTTTGCACTTACTCTATTAGTAATTATCTCAAATAACCCATGAATATTAATTGTCTTCTTATCTAAAGACTCTTTTCTCTTCTTATTGTATAACTGTAATTTATCTCCAAACATAAATATAATATACATAATTATAGCACTAACTCCTATAGTAGCCCAAAAAATACATATATTTAAATTAAAAAAATATATATAAATAACTAAAAACTCTAACACTTGAATAATTCTTGTAATACCATTACATATAAAAGTAGCTACTATATCTATATCATTATTAATTATATTAGTATATTCCCCTAAAGAAATATTCTTATCTTTAACACTCGTAATATTATTCATAAAATTAATAGTAATCTTATTATATAAATCATACCAACTCTTCTGATTTAAATAATACCATAAATAATATAATAACGATATTATTAGAGTAAGTACTACCATAATTACGGCCTTCTTATATAAAACATCACTAATATAGGTAATTGACTTACTCCAAAAAATAGGTACAACCAACAAAGTTCCTTGCAAAAAAATTGATGTTATAACTTTAACTACCAATGCATTTTTAGACCTTCCTAGCACCCCATTAAATTTCATATTATCTCCTTATAATACTACTATATCTCCTGTATTTAAATCAAGATTAGATGCATCATCTTTATTAATATGAAACTCTAGTTTAAAACTATCATCCATCTTAATATGTACATCATTAAGTATCATATCTTTATACTTAACCTTGACTATATCACCATTATTATAACCAATATTATCTAGTTTATTACAATGAATATGTCTATTAGCAATAATACAACAATTACTCTTATCAATACTACCAACTGGTCCTATTATTCTAATTGACTCACTATTATCTAATTCACCTGAATTTCTAACTGGTGGTTCTAACTTAAATAACGCCTTATCACTATCTAATAACTCTACTTGCGTATATTTTCTAATTGGTCCAATGATTCTTACATAATCTTTTCTATATCCATTAGCCTCCAAAGAAACTGTCTCATTACAAGCAAACTGCCCCGGTTGAACTAAATAATTCTTAACGGTAAGTTCATACCTTTCTCCAAATAATGTATCTAAATCTTCTCTTGTTAAATGAACATGACGATTAGATACTCCCACTAATATATCCATATCTCTTACCTCTTTTCTATATTTATTATACCAAAATAATTATCTTTTTAAAATAAAATTAACCACCTTTACATATATATTACTGAAAGGACTGATTAAATGAACGGAAATTATTATCCCAATCCAACATTTCCCGGTACAGGATTAAACAATAACACTATTCCTAACCAACAAAGTGTACCTAGTTATGAACAAAATATTGCTAATTTAAGTGGTGAACAATCATATATTGAAAATATATTAAGATTAAATAAAGGAAAGAAAGCTAAATTTCATGTCACTGTTCCCGGCAGTGAAAAATGGCAAGATCGTGTCTTTGATGGTATTATCGAACAATCCGGAAGAGATCATATCATTGTCTCTAATCCCTCAACTGGTGAATGGTACTTAATACTAATGATTTACTTAGACTTTGTCACTTTTGAAGAATCTGTTAACTACCTTAATTTCTAATTATTGAAAAAATATCTAATATTTGTTATAATATACTAGGAAGTGATAACTAATGGATATATTATTAATAATACTAGCAATCTTAATCATACTAGGAGGCATTATATACATAACATATATTTATACAAGTAATAAATATCAAGATATAACATTACGCATTGAAGAAGTAGAAGAATTAATTGATGATACTATTAAAGCTAAATATAATACTATTAATCAAGTAATATCCCAAATTCATAAAATAGATGAAGATATTAAAAGTAATATCTTTGATGAAATAATCAAATTACGTTCAAGAAAAATATCTAACTATGAATTAGATAAGAAAATAAAAGATGCTTATACTGAACTAGAATCCATCAAAGATAATAACGATAAGTTAAAAGATGATAAAGACATCAAGAAATCTATTAAAGAATTAAAAGAATATGATAAAAAGCTAACTACTCTTCATAAATATCATGATACTAATGTAGAAATATATAACGAAATGTTAGAAAAATTTCCTACTAATATTATAGCCAATATCAATAAATATAAACCAAAAGATTTATATAATAAAGAAGAAACCATTAACGAATAGTTTCTTCTTTTATTTACTCTTATGATTCCATATAATATCGGTCTTTATTACAAATATTAAAGTAAGGACAAATAATATTATATATAAAACAATACCATACATATTAGTACCTAACATTGTATTACCAATAGCATATATAATAGAGGATACCGCAAATAAGATATCTACTAAATATATAATTAATACTGTCTTACCTTGCCCTAAATTAAGTTTTAATAATTGATGATGAAAATGATTCTTATCGGGAGCACTTATTGGTTTATGATTAACAAGTCTTCTAATAATAGCAAATAACGTATCTAATATAGGAATAGCTAATATTAAACAAGGTACTACTAAAGAAGTAAGTGTTACATTTTTAAAACCAAGTAAAGCAATAACTGAAATAATATATCCTAAAAACATACTACCAGAGTCTCCCATAAATATTTTAGCGGGATAAAAATTATGAAATAGAAATCCTAACGTACTACCTAACATAACAAATGTTAAAGTTAAATCTAAACCAACAGTATGATTAAGAAGTAAAGCAATAATACCGATTGTTAAAAAGTATATTGAAGCAACGCCTCCTGCTAAACCATCCAAGCCATCTATTAAATTAATACAATTAATAATACCTACAATAAATATCATTGTCACAACTGGTGCAAAAATACCAAAGTCTAAATATATTCCAAATGCTGATACATCTTGTAAAATAATCTTTCCATAAAAAGGAATAACTGCTGCGCCAGCTAACTGTCCTAATAACTTATATTTAGCGGGTATTGGTCTAACATCATCAATAATACCCGTAATAACAATAATAATACTACCAATTAATATCGCATTCATTTGAATAGATTGATAACCAAACAACATATATCCAAACAAAAATCCCCCATATATACCTAAACCACCTAACCTTGCAATTGGTTCTGTATGAACCTTTCTCTCATTAGGCATATCCATTGCTCCTATAAACTCTGCTATCTTCTTAACAAAAGGTATAAATAATATTGAAAATAGAAAGGGAACAATTATCATTAATAATTCTTTACTTAATCTCATAAACAAAACACCTCTAATTACACTAATTTTACTACAATAACTAATATAAATCTAGTATCTTATTTAATATTATTACTTTTTTCAGAAGAAGAATATAACATATTAATTAACTTAGTAATTCCTTTAGGCCAAAACTTAGCAAACATTACTGCATCTTCTTTCGTTCTAATGCCTTTATTAATAATATCTGTTGTTGTACTACTATCACTAATTCTATGTCCCATTAACTTCTTTGGAATATAAATAAATCTTCCCTTACACTTCGATAATATTTCCCAACCATACCAATCACAATCACTCTTAAAATCACAAGTAAACACTTTTTTAGGACAATTATCACTAACAAAACTAACTGCTGGACAGCATATACTATTACCAAATCTTAATACTAATCTCTTAATAAACTTATATTTACTAATAACTTTAAATCTTAAAGGAGCAAGTAATACTCTCTTTATAAATAAATTCTTATTACTATATTCTTTCTCTTCTCCTCTAATCTCATAATAATCAGTAAATATCATCAATGAATCACTATACTTTTCATAATATCTAACTATATTAGCAGCATAATCTTTATCATAAATATCATCTTGATGAGCAATAGTAATTAATTTAGGCTTAACACAAGTTCTAGCAAAATCAAAATCTCCCCCTATTGTCGTATGCTCTCCAACAATAACCTCTAACTGATACTTACTAGCCATATCTCTAATAAACTTATTATCTGTAGTAGTAGCAATCACTACTTTACTCTTATAACTTTGATTTAATACTGACTTTATACATTCTTCTAAATGCTTACTTTCTTTATAAGCCAGAACTACAAATGTATGAATACTCTTTTTCACTATTTACCACCTTTACAATATATCCTAGCAAATAATTTAACAAGATGTAGTTTTTCAAAAACTAAAAAAGTAAAAACAAATAAACGATTTTTAAATGTTTCACCACTAATCTTCTTTGACCATGGAGAAATAGATAACTTAATATTCTTCTCTCTATACCATTTTTTAATTCTATTATATTCTAGTATAAAGCTATCCTTACTAGCCTCTCTACCAGAAAACAATAAATACCATATATAATATCTTGTCAAATAATATGCTAAATACTCATCAACATTATCATATCTCTCTATTATTTTATTTAATAAAACTAATATATCTATATCTTTATTTAAACCTCTTTGAATAGTATTAGATACGCTCTCTGTATTAAAAAACCAATTATAACCAACATAATCTAAAATAATTACTTTAGGATTATAAGAATACATACATAAATTAAAGTATACATCTTCTCCTATTCCATAATCAAAGAACTCGATATTATTATTAATTAAAAACTCTCTATTATATATTTTAGCCCACGGTGCTGTTACAATATATCTTGCCCAATAAGTATCTTTTAATTTCTCTTCATATAAAACTTTATAATCAATATTAACTCTTCTATAACCACTAATAACCACATCAGCCTTATATTGACTAATGGCCTTAACATGCCTCCTAACATAATCTTCATCAATAAAATCATCATTATCAATAAACATAATATATTCTCCACATGCTTCCTTAATTCCTCTATTTCTTGTATAAGAAACTCCATGATTATCTTGATTTAATATCTTAATATTTTTATACTTACTATATTTTTTTATAACTTCAAGTGAATTATCCGAAGAGCCATCATTAATAAGTAATAATTCATAATCTTTATAATCTTGTTTTAAAATACTATCAATACATCTAGAAACATTATCACTAGCATTATAAACAGGAACAATAATAGATACCTTAACCATATCTCATATACCCCTTTCTAAATAGTTCTATCTCTCTTAATAAAAATAAAAGTAGCCACTAAAAACATTATTAAAACAATAAATGACATAATAAAATAAGCATAACAAGCTCCCATTACCCCATATATATTAATTAAAAAGTATTCAATAACAGTAATAGCAATAGCCACTACAGAATATATAATAATCTGGATATTTAAATGCCTCATTGCAATCAAAATACTTGATAATATCGAAGACATTCCATATAAAACTCCACCTATCATTATTACCATAAAACCTTTTTTATAGTCATTTAAAGAAATACCATAAATTAGTTCTAATACTGGAATACCTAAAAAATAAGCCACTATAATAACCACTATTCCAAACAAAATCATAACCCCTAAAAACTTAAATATTATCTTTTTTAACTCATCATACTTCTTATCATGAACACAATCTGTAATTAAATTTAAAAAAGGATGAATAATAAACTGTGTAAACAATAAAATAACTGTCGCCGGCATTAATAATATTCCAAATATTGTCTGATATTTCTCTACTAAAAGATAATCTATAACATACTTTGAAGAATTAATTAAATATAATGTTAAAAAAGAAATAATAAAAGCGCCAAACCCTTTCTTTAAAATAGTTATAATTCTCTCTTTCTTATATTCTTTTTGAATATCTATTTTCTTCTTTATATTTATATAATCATAAAAAATCATAATTAACCCATAAGTTATAATCATTCCAATAATAGCTATAACAAGATTATGTGTTAATAAATCAATTATAAAAAATATAAATAAATTAATTAAACTTTTTAAAGTCAAAGAAATACCCGTTAAATACAAACTATCTTTTCTTTGAAATATAGCATAAATAGTCTCTGAAAAAGCTTCTATCATCTTTAAAAAACATAATAATAATATAATAGAACTCTTATAAAGACTATAATTATTTACTAATACAAATAAAATAGACACTATAAGCATAACAAAACAAGTAATAACTTTACTAATAATAAAATCTTTATCTGTTGCTTCTGTCTTATCAGTAACTTGATATACTCTACCTGAATAAACACCTATAATATTAAAAAGAAGTGCTGTAGAAAATGCAAAAGTAAATATCCCAGCATCATCAATACCATTAATTCTTGTTGCCATAATCATAAAAAATAAAGAATTAAAAGCATTTATAGTTGTACCAATCATATTCCATATAAAGTTTTTCTTAGTATTATCCATATTAATTCCTCTTATCAATCTTATTCTTCAAAATTGACATTTGTTGAGTTAATTCCATAATCTTTTCATTCTGTTCACTAACCTTCGCACTAGCTCTGAAATTCATAAACAGCAAAAATAATATACAAAAAACAAACATTAAAGTAGGAGGATAACTAACTCCAAACCACTTAGCAATAACATCAATTGATTTAGGAAATATTGCTAAAACTAAGGCAACAAGTGCTCCAATAACCCACCAAAAACTCTCCTTAATTGATAATTTACCTTTTCTTACAATATGAATTACATAAAAAAGTAAAAATAAAGCCACAATTATAAAATAAATATTTTTCATTTTCTACCTCCTATATTCTTTATAACAATTAATACTATTGTATAAAACATTGAAATCATATATTTAATAGGTTTAATAATCCCTCCATGCATACTCTCTCCTGCCTCACGAAGGCGCATTGAAACAGGTACCTCTTTAATTTTATAACCTTTATATAACATATCAATAACTAAGTTAGCATCTGGATATTCCGGATATTCCCCCTTTTTAGCATACAACTTAATAACTTTCTTATTTAAGCATTGAAACCCTGATAATGGATCAGCTATTTTCCTATGGCAAAATAATTTAATTAAACCTTCAAATATCTTTGTACCTATTCTTCTAAATAATGGACAAGGATATCCTGTATCAACTAAATATCTAGACCCAATAACTATATCACTTTCACCTTTCTTAGCTTCTTCTAATAGCTTTAAAGCCTCCTTAGCAATATGCTGACCATCAGCATCCATTGTAATAACATAATCATAATCATTCTGATAAGCATACTTAATTCCTGTCTGCACTGCCATAGCATATCCAACATTATAAACCATATCAATACAATTAACTTTCATCTTATTTACTATACTAGAAGTATTATCACTAGAACCATCATTAACAACAACAATATCCGCAAATTCAGCATCCCTTTTTATTTCTTTTAAAACCTTCTCTATATTTTCTCCCTCATTATACGCTGGTATAACAAACAAAACTTTTTCTTTCCTCATACTAATTTACTCCTTATTCCAAGACTAATTATATCATTATAAACTAATCTAAGTCAATAAAACCAAAAAAATAAGCCCTACATAATAGGGCTATAACCAATATCTATATAATATAACTATCATCATATAAATAACTAATACTAAATAATAAATCACTAAAAATATTGATATATTAAGCTTCTTTAACTTAATAGTAATCTTTTTATTATATATAGGTATTAAGAATAAAGGTATTATTGGAATAAAATATCTTCCTTGAATTCCCTCTATTAAAGGGAGATTAATAAATATATCTTTAAACTCTTTAATACTTATTCCACTAATACTACCCAAATTATTAATATGCAAAGTCCATTCCAACATTGATAGCATAATAATCATTACCATTACTATTCCAATACTATATATATAAATAACATCTTTCTTAGTAAATGGACTTGAAGCAACATTCTCATCTTTATCATAGTTTATTACACTAATAAATAAAATAGATAAAAATATAAATATTGTATACCAAATAGCAGTTGGTGTATCAAACCATCCAAAGTCTCCTGTTAATTCCTTAAGGTATCCAAACTTATATTGCCACAAAGTTCTTAGTATTAACCATAAACTATCCTTAATATAAATAATTGCTGCTAATAATATTCTTCCATAAGAAATCTTATTTAAGATAACAACGAATGCTGGTATTAACAATACCAATATCAAAGCGCCAATAACTATTATCTTCTTTTTATTTTTAATAATTAAATCATAAATACTAATCTTCTTTAAAGGTACTATAAATATTAAAAGCCCTAATAAAACATAAGGTATCTTTATAATAGCAATTATACTAAGTAATAACAATATAATTAACAAATCTTTAAAAGATATTATCTCTTTACTAAACTTTGAATATAAAATATATGCTATAAAATAGAAACATATTGGTAATAATACCGCATCATATGAAAACGAAGCCATCTGCTGAATACATATAGGTAATAGCATTATCATCATCATTACTTCTTTTTTTATTGGCATTCTCTTCAAAGTCAGACTACCCATAACAGAGTAAAATAATACCGCACATATCTCTCCCACAGTAATACTAACAACTATTGGTAAACTTAATGCTTCACTAATAATCATTCCAATCGCCTGAGGAAAGTGTCTAATAATTGTTATTTTAGGAATACTATAATTATCACTAATAATTAACTTCTTATCAAAATCAAAATAACTACTAAACTTAACTTTCTCATCATAATTAGAAATTATTCTAGCAGTATCTCCAAAATAATTTGTTTCTTCATAAAAATCAACATCCATACCAAGTTCCGAATACATCATGTTAATATGTGCTAACTCATCAGGAACCTGATATAGTGGAAACAATATAGAAAATATTATACCAATTACCAAAGACATTATAAAAAATATCTTTGGTAATTTATCATCATTTATCTTTATACTCATCTTTTCTCTATAATTACTCCACCATTATTTTGATATAAAACATTATAACTATTAATATCTATATTATAATCTCTACTATCTTCTATTTCATTATAATAAGAATTAAATACAACTAAACAACGTGCATTATCATCACTAGACCATATATTATAATTAAATACATCATCATAAAAACTTGAAGTACTATTCTTTTGATGATTATATATAGGCACTATATCTGTTAAAGAATAAAACCATAATTTCTGCATATAATTACCCACTAAAGGAATCTCATTATTAACTAAACATCTATCCTTAAAGTCATCTACTTTGTTTAATATCTTTATCTCGTCATTATTAACAACTGGTGCACTATTAACTATTTTAGAGCCATTAAACCAATATATATTAGCATATGATGGTGAAACAATAGCATTATTAAACAATATATTCTTATTCTGTATACGTGACTCAATATTAGATAAACAAATAACTACTATACCAGCAATATATATAATACCAATATCAAATATAAACTTAGTTTCTTTAGAAGCATTAATTAATTTAATAATATATATATAATTTAAAAGCCAAAATATATAATATGATTTAAAATAATAATATGATGAAACATAACCTTTTAAGCCTAAAATAAAAGTAGCTAATATATATACAAACTCAATTACATACATAAATGATAAGATTGATATATGTTTATTCTTTATATCATTAATAAATGAATATATAACTAACGGCATAATTAAAATAAAATTAGACCACAAATCTCTATAAATATATCCTTCCATTGCTATAGAACTAGTAGCACTTCCTGTCCCACTTGAAGATACAAAACTAATAATATGAAAATATAAAACACCTAAAACAAATGGAAAAATCAAAGTATATAATCCTATCTTTAATACTTTTTTAAATTCATACTTTTTCTTATACCAATTATAAAGTAAATATAAACCCTCAGCTAAATATATTGCCGGTATAAATAAATAATACGAAAAGAAAAGTAAGAAATTAAATAAAAATAATAAACTATTTAAAACAAAATTATTTCCATACTCATTAATTAACAAATAAGTAAATAATATTAAATTAACTGCTAATATTCCAGCACCTAAATAACCAAATCCAAACACAAAATTATTTAAACAATATGCTAAAAAATACAAACATGTAATAACTAAAACCAATATATTATTATTTTTAACTTTCTTTATCTTTAAACATGTAGCATAAAAAGTAAGTGCTAATAAACATAAAAACAATACATCAAAAACCTCATAAGCAACATACCTTGGCAAAAAAGTAAATACTCGCATAAAAATACCACAATTTAAAGAAAAACCAGGCATTGTTCTAGCAAAATTTCCATACATTTCATCAATAGAGTTTTCCTCTGTTAACAACTGTAAATTTGAAGCAAATACTGAAGAAGTTCTAAAATGAGCAGCTGGATCGGTAGTTTCATAACTAATTGTACTAAACTTATCGAACCTAACCATTCCAATAACTACACATATTATAATTATTACTATTACAGATAATATTTCTTTATAATTAAATTCAAACTTCTGTAGCTTAATATTTTTATTCTTACGATAAGAAAAATAAATAATTAAACCAATAAATAAAATATTTAATAAAGATAAAATAATAAAATTATTATTTATATTTAAAATAGATAATATATATATAAGAAAAATGTTAAAACTATAAAGTATTCCCATTAAAAATATACTATCAATAACAAAATTATGTTTTTTATTATCTTTTTTAATAAACAAAATTAATAAGTATAAAACTATAACTGTAAACAAATAAACATAATTCATATATTATTTATCTCCCTTAATAATTTTCTTTATTTTAGCAAGTCTAACCGCTGTTGGATTACTACTTAAACTAGCAATATGTTGATAAAAATCAATAACATCATTCATATCAGCATCTACTTTTTCATTTTTATATTTGCCTCTTACTATATCTAAATAACTAGTTAAAAAATCTGCTCTCTTATCAACATCTTCTCTAACACCAGGAACTCTATAAATAGATGTTGTTTTCTTAACAAATTTAAATGGATATTTTAAAGCATATCTAATCCACAAATCCCAATCTTCTAGGGCATCAAGTTTAACATCAAAACCGCCACATTTTTCATATACTTCTCTATTAAACATAACACATTGAATAGGTGTTATATTACTATATAATAATTTTAAAATATTATATTCAACAGATAACAATACATATTCATTTAACTCTTTATACACATAAGGAGTTCTAGAAGAAACAACAATAGGTGTCTCAAATGAAGTAGCATATGCAACCTTATTCGAAGAATTTTCTAATTCTCCAACTAAAACCTCTACATGATCATTATAAAACAAATCATCATCATCAAGAAAATTTAAATATTTACCACTAGCAAGTTCTAAAGCCTTATTACCTGCTACACATCTACCAACATGCTTCTCGAAACAATAATACTTAATATTTAAATCGCCAAATTCTTTATCAATCATCTCTTTTGACTTACTAATACCATCTTCCACAATAACAATTTCAATATTTTTATATGTTTGATTCTTTATACTAATTAAAGTTTCTCTTAAAGTATCAGGTCTTCCACAAGTCCTAACAAGAATACTAACTAAAGGATTAGTAGAAAACTTCTTTGGTACATAAAAAGCCCCATCACGAACTCCTGAATAATCAAATCCCGAGAAATTAAACTTAACTCTATGTTTATTAAATATATACCTAATTCTACCAAACCATGCTAAAACACCACTAAAAAACATTTTAGTAATATTATGCTTTGCTTCTTTTTTAATTGCTAATAAATCTTCTTGTTTTATATCTTTATTATCCCCTATTTCACGATAAAAAAGTAAAGTAATACCTAAGCCCTTAATAATATCTTTAATAGTACCATATTTAAATCTTACATATAAATTATTAGCAGCACTATTAACATATTGACTCTTCTTAAATTCGTTAGGTTTACTATAAGAATGATGAATAATAGGAACATTATTTAAATATATTATTTGATAACCAAGTTTTCTAACATGATAACTAATTTCAACATCTTCACAATACATAAATATTTTTTTATCAAAACCTTTAACTTTTCTAAATAGCTTAGTAGGCATAATCATACAAGCTCCAGAAGCCCACTTAGTTTCACCAGTAATTACATTATAATACTTAGGATGTTCATAAGGCTCTTGACATAACTCAAGTATTCCTACATTCTTATATTTTAAAATATTCTCACTAATGTCTTTCAAAGTATCAGGGTATATTTCACAATCTATATTTAAAAAGAATAAATAATCTCCTTTAGCATATTTACTAGCTGTATTATTTCCTACACCAAAACCAACATTCTTCTTACTCTCAATTATCTTAAACTCACTAAATTTATTACCACACTTACTCTTTACTTTATTTAAAATATTAACTGAATCATCAGTAGAATTGTTATCACAGACATAAATACCAACATTACTTAAATCATATTTACTTTTAACTATACTAGTAAAACATTTCTCTATATATTTCTTAGAATTATATGTTACCATTATAATATCTATTTTCATTCTTACAACTCCTCCGCAAATCTTTTCTTACATTTTCTAAATATTAAATATCCTACAATCATAATACCTACACAAGCAATAAATAGTAAAAATACATTTAACATATTAGGAAACTCTTTATAATATAAAATACTACGATAATAACCAATAATATGAAACATTGGATTTAATTTAAATAAAGGTAATAACTTACTAGGTATCATATTAGCAGAATATACAATTGGACATAAATAAAACATTAACATCATAAAAACATTAAGTAAATATTCAACATCTCTTACATAAACAGTAATTGATGAAAATATAAAAGCAAGTCCTAACTGTAATATATATTGTATTAAAACAATAATAGGTAACACTATAATACTAGGTCCTATTCCTACTCCACTAATTAATAAAGCCGCAAATACTATAATACCCGTAATTAAAAAATTAAGTAAATTACTAGTTGCTGTACTAATAGGTAATATCTCTCTAGGAAAATATACTTTCTTGATAATACCACCATTAGTTACTATTGAAGCAGCACTTTGTAATATTGTCATATTAAAGAAATTCCAAGGCATTAAAGCCACTATTAAAAATACAATATAATTATCCACTTCACTCTTTAAAATAAACGGAAATACTAAAGCATATATTAGTAATTGAAATAATGGATTTAAAAAACTCCATAAAACTCCTAAAAAAGATTTCTTATATTTACCTCTAAACTCTTTTTTAATAGAAGTCTTTAAAAATTCACGATAATTATATAATTCTTTAAATATCTTCATTATCTCACCTACCCACATACTTTCTCATATTCATCCATAACATCTTTTGTCTTACCATCAAGTTCAATTCTACCATCTTTTAACCATATTGCTCTATCACATAAGAACTCAACAGCTTCCCTTGAGTGAGAAACAAATACCATTGTTTTACCTTCTTTTTTAAGTTCTAACATCTTATTCATACATTTTTCCTGAAAATGTTGATCACCAACTGCTAAAATCTCATCTATTAAAATTATATCAGCATCTACATTAATAGCAACTGAAAAGGCAAGACGCATATACATTCCTGATGAATATGTTCTAATTGGAGTATCAATAAACTCTCCTAACTCTGAAAACTCTATTATCTTATCTAATCTTTCATCTATTTCTCTTTTTGTAAGTCCAAAAATAGAAGCATTAAAATATATATTTTCTCTTCCTGAAAAATCGGGATGAAAACCTGCTCCTAACTCTAGTAAAGAAGATACTTTTCCATAACTCTCAATACTTCCCTTCGTAGGATATATAATCTTAGTAATAAGTTTAAGTAAAGTAGATTTACCACTACCATTAACTCCTACTAAAGCAACCGTCTCCCCCTTCTTTATATCAATATTAATATCTTTTAAAACATTTCTTACTTCTCTTTTACTTTTTCCAATTCTAATTAATCTTTCTTTTAAAGTATTAGCTTTATCACCATAGATAATAAAATCTTTTGACATATTTCTTATCTTAATAGCCGTATCATCTTTCTTCATCATAACCTCCGTATAACACAATAATTATAACATCTTATAACATCATTAGTCAATTAAACTATAGAAAAAGACCTATATAT
>DJPK01000060.1 GCA_002438545.1 Caryophanales bacterium UBA6414 | reverse complement strand
AAATATAAGTTTGGGAAATAAATATTGTTAATGTGCCCTAGAATTAATTTAATATATGTTGATATAAATGTGTATTAGTAAAAAAATAATGTTATTATGTTTATTTTGTAATAAAAAATTTCCCGGGAAATAATTTGAATAAAAATACCATTAATTGTTGAAAAAAATATAAAAATATAGTATATTTTATTTGGTGCAACGATTATGTTTGAATCAGGTCAGAATTGGAAGATAGCAGCCTTAAAAACCTCTAAACGTGTGCACTATTTTTTTATAATAAATAATTAAAAAAATACGAACAAATGTTTGGTAGAGGTGAAGCGTGAATTGTTATATGGAATTGGCTTTAAAAGAAGCTTATAAGAGTTATAAAAAAGGTGATGTTCCTGTTGGTGCTGTTGTTGTAAAAAATGGAAAAATAATAGCAAAAGCCCATAATTTAAAAGAAAAAAAGCATAATCCTTTAATGCATGCAGAGATTATTGCAATCAGTAAAGCTTCAAAGAGATTAAAACGTTGGAGATTGGATGATTGTGAACTATATGTAACGATGGAACCTTGTATGATGTGTACTGGTGCAATTATGCAATCAAGAATAAAAAAGGTCTATTATTCTATAGAAAACCACGATTTTGGAGCTTTAAAAAATATTTCCCAAGATAAAAAATATAACATTACTGTTGATAATACAATGGGAACTAATGAATCTTTAAATATGCTGAAAAATTTTTTTGAGGAAAGAAGAAAAAAATGAACTTTTCCTTTTATTTTTGTGCTATAATGGAAAAGAGTGAGGTGTTACATGTATCAAGTATTATATTGAAAATATAGACCAAGCAATTTTGATGAAGTTGTTGGTCAAAAAGTCATTGTAAAAACATTAAAAAATGCTATTAAATATGATAGAATTTCGCATGCTTATTTGTTTTGTGGACCTAGAGGAACAGGAAAAACAAGTATTGCTAAAATACTTGCAAAAACTGTTAATTGCTCAAATTTAAAAGATTATTTGCCATGTAACGAATGTGAAAATTGCTTACAATATAACAATAAACAAAGTGTTGATATCATAGAAATAGATGCAGCATCTAATAATGGTGTTGATGAAATTAGAAATTTACGTGAAAAGGTTAATTTAGTTCCTAGTCAAAGTAAATATAAGATTTATATAATTGATGAGGTACATATGCTTACTACACAAGCTTTTAATGCATTATTAAAGACATTAGAGGAGCCTCCTAAACATGTAATTTTTATTTTAGCAACGACTGAGCCTAATAAGATTCCACTTACTATTAGTTCTCGATGTCAAAAGTTTCAATTTAATAGGGTAGATGACAGTGATATTGTTAAACGTTTGAAACAAATTTCAGATATTGAAAAAATTAGTATTAGTGATGATGCTTTATATGAAATTGCGAGGGTATCGGATGGTGGAATGAGAGATTCTATAAACTTGTTAGATCAGTTATGCTCATATGATTTAAATAATATTACTATTGATGATGTATATAATGTTTATGGAACTATTTCTTATATAGATATTGCTGAGTTGTTAAGCAATATTAAAGATAATAATGGTAATTATGTTGTTAGTTATATTGAAAAAATAAATAAAGATGGCATTAACTTATCTAAGTTTATTGAGGAATTGCTATTGTTTTTAAAAGATGTACTTGTTTATAAGAATTGTGGTAATGAGCTAGAAATTAAAAGTAAAAATGATAGTATTGTTAAAATTAATTACACATTTAATGAAAATGATATTTACTATGTAATTGATTTATTAAATGATTTATTGGGCAAGTTAAAATATAGCGTTCATCCAAGTGTTTTGTTGATTGCAAATTTGCTTAAATTATGTGGAGTGATGTCTAACAACAGTTCTGTTGATAAGGAAGTAGTTAATAATGTAGAACCTGTTGATAATATGAAACAATCTGTGGAAAAGCAGAATAATGTTGCTATAAATAATAACACGACTGTTCATAAACCAAAAAAAATATTATTACCAACAGATGATTATGTGGAAATAGTTATTAATAATACGTTTGCGACAGCAAGTAGAGATTATTTAACTAATTTGCTTGATAAGTGGCGTGATGTTTCTGAGTATATTGTTGATGCTAGATATGTTGCAATTTCTAGTTTTTTAGCAGATGTTGTTCCAAGAGCTGCAGGTAATGATTATGCTATTTTATCTGGTAAATATGTCTCTATTGTAGATGGTGTTAATAGTAATTTATCTTTATTTGAACGTTTACTTGAAGATATGATTGGTCATAAGGTAAAAGTAATTGCTTTGAATGATGATGTTTGGGAACAAAAGAAATTAGAGTACGTTAATAATCGTAAGAGTGGTAAACAATATAGTTTGAAGGTTTTACCTAATATTAACAAGACTACTAATGATAATGATAGTGAATCTTCTAGTGATGATATGCAAGTTGATTCTAGTAGTAATTCAATAGATAAACTTGTTAATATTGTTGGAGAAGATGTTATAGAATATATTTAAAAGAGAGGATGATTATAATATGGATATGAAGAGAATGATGATGGAAGCACAAAAGATTCAAAAGGAGTTATTAAAGATTCAAGAAGATTTATCTAAGACAGTTTATGATGGAGAATCTTCAATGGTTAAAGTTAAAGTTAATGGTGATAGTGAAGTATTATCTGTTAAATTTGATTTAGATGAAGATTTTGAAAAAGATGATATTGAAATGTTAGAAGATATGGTTGTTGTTGCTATTAATGATGCTGTTAGTAAGGCTAAAGCTGATAAAGAGAAAAAATTAGGTAAATATGGTAGTGGACTTTCAGGGTTAATGTAATGCATTCTAATTCTATAAGAAAATTAATTGATTGTTTTAGAGATTTGCCTGGTGTTGGTGAGAAAAGTGCAGAGAGATTTGTTTATTCAATGCTTAATTTTGAACCTGATAGACTTGATAATTTTGCTAATTGTATAGTTAACGTTAAGAATAATGTCAAAAAATGTCAAAAGTGTGGTAATTTTACAGAGAACGATGAATTATGTGATATATGTTCTAATACATTAAGAAATGATTCAGTTATCTTTGTTGTAGAAAAGCCTAAAGATGTTATTTTGTTTGAAAAAGTTGGTAATTATGATGGTGTATATCATGTTCTTAATGGACTTATTTCTCCCCTTGAAGGTATTAATCCTGATGATGTTAATTTACAAAGTTTAGTTGATAGAATTAAAAATGGTAATGTAAAGGAAGTTATCATTGCTTTAAAACCTAGTTTAGAAGGTGAAACAACTACACAATATATTAGAAAAATAATTGAACAATATAATGTTAGAGTATCACGTATTGCAACAGGTATTCCTATTGGTACGGATATTGAATATATTGACCCTATGACTTTAGAGATGGCTTTTGAAGAAAGAAAATACATTTCATAATTTTATCATTTTAGCATATGCTTTAGTGGTGATATTATGGCAAAAAAAATAATTAATGTAATAAAAAGAATTATAATGGCATTTTTACTTATATATGCTTATAATTCTTTAGGTGTATCACTTGGTATTTTGATACCGTTAAATTTTTTTACAATTATTTTTGTTTCAGTATGTGGTTTTCCATCAATGCTTGCTTTAATTTTATTTTCTTTTTTTTACATAAAGTAAATGTTTGTATGTGAGGTGTTGTTGATGTTGGACGATTTTATGGATAATCAAGTGTTAGCATATAAGATTATTAATAGTTCTTTGATTAATAATCGTCTTTCGCATGCTTATTTGGTAGAGACTAATGGGTGTGAAAGTGCTTATGATTTTGTTAAGGCTTTTGTTAAGGCTATTATATGTCCAAAACACTATACAAATAATAAATTATGTGGTGATTGTCCTATATGTCATAGAATTGGTGATAATAATTATACAGAGTTTAAAGTTATTGATACTGATGGTATGTGGTTAAAGAAAGAGCAAATTATTGATTTACAAATGGATTTTTCGACTGTTGGTATTGAAGGTGGCACAAGAGTTTATGTTATTAAAAACTGTGAAAAGATGAATGCATCAACAGCTAATTCTCTTTTGAAGTTTTTGGAGGAACCGAACCCTAATATTGTTGCTATTTTAATGGTAAATAATATTGAGTCGTTGTTAGATACAATTGTTTCTCGTTGTCAATTAATTAAGTTGATTCCTAATTATAATTATAATAGTTCGTTAGATAAAGTTAAGTATTTGATATGTGATGGGAAAGAAGATTTAATTAATTTTGTTATTGATAATAATATTGTTGATGTAGTATTTAATTTTATTAATGTAGCATCTAAAAATAGATATGATGGTATCGTGAACGCTAATAAGCTATGGTACAAATATATTCAAAAACGAGAAGAGGTAGTAGTGGCTATGGATATTATTTTGTATATATATTACGATTGTTTAAAATATTTAGTTGGTAATGATAATTTATTTTTTGATGATAAAATAGATTATATTAAGGAAGTTATTGGAAATCAAGATATGGAATCTATATTAAATAAAATTGAGAAATTAGACGAATTAAGGTTATTAATTAAGTTTAATGTTAATATCAACTTATTTGTTGATAAGTTATGTATGGTTTTAGGAGGTTAGTTATGCTAGTATTAGTTAAATTAGGAGATAATGATAGAGCAATTTATTTTAATGGTAATGATTTATCTATTAATGTTGGAGAGAATGTTATTGTTGATACTGAAAAAGGTTTACAGTATGGAGTAGTTAAAGCTTTAAATAATGATGAGTTTGATGCTTCTTTATATAAAAATGTTGTTAGAGTAGCGACTAGTGATGATATAAAGAAGAATAATGATAATATTAATGATGCAATATTTGCACTAAAGAAATGTCGTAAGTTAGTACAAAAATATGGCTTAAATATGAAGATTATCGATGCCTACTATACATTTATGAGAGAACAACTAATTTTTCGTTTTGTGTCAGAGGATCGTGTAGATTTTAGAAATCTGGCTAAAGAATTGGGCACAATTTACAAAACTAGAATAGAACTTCGACAGATTGGAATCAGAGATAAGGCAAGATTTGTTGGTGGAATTGGACCATGTGGTCGATTATTATGTTGCAGTACTTTTTTAAATGAGTTTGCTAGTGTTTCAATTAATATGGCTAAGAATCAACAACTATCTTTAAATCCTACGAAAATTAATGGTGTTTGTGGTAGACTTTTATGTTGCTTAACCTATGAAAATAAAAATTATACTGAGTCTAAGAAGAACATGCCTAATGTTGGAAGCAAGATAGATACTAAATATGGTGAATGTAAGGTTTTATCAATAGATATATTTAATAATACTATTAAAGTTGGAAATGATGAGGTAGGTATTATTGAATTAGACTGGGAAGAATATGAAAGTAAGAAATAGATTATTAAACTTTGGCGATAATATTATATATCAAGATGATGAATGGTTTGCTTTTTCTCTTGATTCTGTATTGCTTTCTAGCTTTGTTTCAGTTAAACTTACAGATAAAAAAATATTAGATATGGCTTGTGGTAATGCGCCTATTCCGATGCTTCTTACTTTTCGAACTAAAGCATCTATTTATGGTATTGACATTCAAAAAGAAGTTATTGATTTGGGTATTCAGTCAATTCAAGAAAATAAGATGGGTAAACAGATTTCTTTAGATGTTTTAGATATTAATAATGTTGAAGATAAGTTTTCAGCGGAGTTTTTTGATGTTATTACATGTAATCCACCATATTTTAAATATAGTAATAATGATAATATTAATTTAAATATGAATAAAAGAATATCTCGTCATGAGGTTTTAGTTAATCTAGATACCATTGTTCAAAAAGCTAGTTATCTTTTAAAGAATGGTGGTACTTTTGCAATGGTTCATCGACCTGATCGTTTAATTGAAATAATAGATGTTATGGAAAAGTATAATATAACACCTAAAAAATTACAGTTATGTTATTCTAAAGTTAATTCTAATTGTAATTTAATATTAATTGAAGGTAATAAAAATGGTAAGAGTGGCTTAAAAATACTTAGTCCGGTTATTGTTCATAATGCTGATGGATCATATAGTGAAGAAATTAGAAAAATGTTTGGAGATGATAATGATGTGGCAAAATAGTTATGATGGGAAGCCAACGTTATATTTAGTACCAACACCAATAGGTAATTTAGAAGATATGACATTTCGTTCAGTAGAGGTACTTAAGAATGTTGATGTAATATTTTCAGAAGATACAAGAGTTACGTTAGTATTACTGAATCATTTTGATATTAAGAAGAAATTAATTTCATTACATGATCATAACGAAGATATGGTCAAAGATAAAGTTTTAAGTTATTTAAAAGATAATAAGAATGTGGCTATTGTAACTGATCGTGGAACACCTATTGTTAGCGATCCTGGATATAAAACAGTTAAGTATGTTAGTGATAATGGATATAATGTTGTTGGTTTACCGGGGGCTTGTGCTTTTGTTCCGGCATTTATTGTGTCTGGGCTTCCTTCTGAACATTTCTTATTTTATGGTTTCTTAAATAGTAAAGATAGTAAGATGCGTGAAGAATTAAATAATTTGAAGAACTTTGAAAATACGATAATTTTTTACGAAGCCCCACATCGTTTAATTAAGTGTTTGCAAGCTATATTGGATTTTTTTGGGGATAGATATGTTAGTATTTCTAAAGAAATATCAAAACTTCATGAAAGTGTTTTTCGTGGAAATATAAGTGATGCAATTAAGAGTTTTGATGTAGTTAAAGGTGAATATGTTATAGTTGTTGATGGCTTTAAAAGAAATAGTGATGATTATAGTAATTTATCAGTAGTAGAGCATGTTAATATGTATGTTAAATCTGGTTTATATGTTATGGATACGATTAAGATGGTGGCTAAAGAAAGGAATATTCCTAAGAGTGAAATATATAAGGAATATCATGTAGGTGATAATAAATGAAGTTAATAGTAGGTTTAGGTAATCCTGGTGATAAGTATGATGGTACAAGACATAATATTGGTTTTATGTTATTAGATAAATATATTACAGGATTTTCTTTAAATAAGAAGTTTAATGCTTTTGAAAAGTTTACTAATTATGGAGATGAAAAAGTTTTATTTATAAAGCCATTATCTTTTATGAATCTTTCAGGAGAGGTTGTTAAGAGATATATTGATTATTATAAGATAGATATTAATGATTTATATGTTATTCAGGATGATTTAGATATGGATGTTGGTAAAATTAAGATATGTTATAATCATAATTCAGGTGGGCATAATGGAATAAAGAATATTATCGAGTGTATTGGTAGTAAAGCTTTTGTTAGAATTAAGATTGGAATAGGACGTAGTAGTAATGATATTATTGATTATGTTTTAACAAGATTTAGTAAGGAAGATTATAATACTTTGAATAATTCTTTTGAAAAGTTAAATAATATATTTGATGATATTGTCAACATATCTGTGGATAGACTTATGAATAAATATAATTCACTATAGTTGATAGTGGGGATTGATTTGATATGAAATTTTTTGATAATTTATTTGATGATAGTAGTTTTGATAAGTATGCTATTAGTGGACTTAATATGGAACTTGCTTCTATCTATGTTTATGATAAGTTTATTCATAGTAATAGAGGATGTTTAGTAGTTGCTAATTCATTATATGAGGCTAATAACATTTATAAGAAGTTAGCTAATTATACTGATAGGGTACTATTTTTTCCTATGGATGATTTTTTAACTAGTGAGGCAGTGGCAATTAGTCCGGAGTTTAAGACTGAGAGAATTGTTTCTTTAAATAAATTAGTTAGTGATAGTAATTACATTGTTGTTAGTAATTTAATGGGTTATTTAAGATATTTACCTAGTCATGATTTATGGAAAGATAATATTATAAAATTGTCCGTCAACATGTCTGTGGATAGAGATGAGTTTATTAATAAATTATTTGATATGGGTTATGAGAGAGATGTTATCGTTTCTGAGACTGGTAAAATTGGTATTAGGGGATATGTTATTGATATCTTTGCGGTTGGTGAAGATAATCCTATCAGAATTGAGTTTTGGGGAGATGTAATAGATTCTATTAAATATTTTGATATGAATACACAGTTATCTTTTTCTAATGTTGATGAGATAACTATTTATCCGTATACAGAGTTTATTGTAGATAAAGAGTTTGATAATATGGAATGCTCACAAAAGTTTTTAAAGAAGTATTCTAGTAAGGTAGTTAATATTCTTGATTATATTGGGGATGGAACAATGTTCTTTTATGATTATAATCAGATATGTAATGGGTATGATGTTCTTAAGAGGACTATTTTTGATTATAATGTTAATAACGATATTAAGAATATGGATTATATGTTTAATCTTAAGGATATAGATTTTAATAAGATAGTTTACTTTTTATCTTTTGATAATGTATTTAGTGATAATGATAAAGTAAATATTATTAAATATAGTTCTAATGTTATTCATAATTATAATGGGAACTATGAGTTATTGCGTGATGATTTAAAGAATTATTTAAAGAATAATAAGACAATACTGTTTTGTATTGGTGATGTAGTAGCAAGAGATAGAGTTATTAAATATTTAGATATTGATAATATAGTATTTACTAGTGAGGATAATATTACTAATAATTATATTAATTTTATTAGCAAAGATGTTGATAGTGGTTTTATATATAAAGATTATGTTGTTTTATCACTTAATGATATATTTTCTCATGAAAAGAGTAGTAATAAGTATAAGTCTAAGTATAAGATAGGTCATAAACTTAGTAATATTGGTAATATAAACAAGGGAGATTATATTGTTCACGAAGTATTTGGTATTGGAATATATGATGGGATAAATACTATTACAAAGAATGGTATTCAGAAAGATTATATTCGTTTATTATATGATGGTGGAGATTGTTTATATATTCCTGTTGAAAATATTAATAGAATTAGTAAATATTCTGGTAAAGAGGGAGTTTCTCTTAAAGTTAGTAAGTTAAATTCTAATGAATGGAAGAAGAAAAAAGGTAAGGTTAGAGAGAAGTTAGAGAGTATTGCTAAAGATTTACTTAAACTTTCTGCTGAGCGTGAGGTACAGAAGGGATATGCTTTTTCTATGGATGATGAGAGTCAAATTATGTTTGATAATGAGTTTAATTATGAGGAGACTCCTGATCAAATGAAGGCTATTAAGATGATTAAGTCTGAAATGGAGAAATCTAAACCTATGGATATGCTACTATGTGGTGATGTTGGTTATGGTAAGACTGAGGTTGCTTTTCGAGCGATGTTTAAGGCTGTTAATGATGGTAAGCAGGTTGCGTATTTATGTCCAACAACAATTTTATCTAGTCAACAGTATAATTCTGCGATATCTAGATTTGCTAATTTTCCGGTTAGAATTGCGCTTATCAACAGGTTTGTGGATAAAGATAAACAAAAGAAGATTATTGAAGATTTAAAAGAGGGCAAGATAGATATTATATTTGGTACACATAGATTACTTAGTGATGATATTCAATATAAAGACTTAGGATTATTAGTAATAGATGAGGAACAAAGATTTGGCGTTACACATAAAGAGAAGATTAAGAGATATAAATCTAATGTTGATGTTCTTACTTTGTCGGCAACACCAATACCTAGAACATTACAGATGTCAATGTCAGGAATTCGTAGTCTTTCACTTATTGAGACACCGCCAGCACTTAGATATCCAATTCAGACTTATGTTTTAGCAGAAAATAAATTGATTATTAAGGATGCAATATATAAAGAGTTATCTAGAGGTGGACAAGTATTTATTCTTTATAATAGAGTTGAAAGTATAGAGAGCAAGGTACTTGAAATAAAAGATTTAGTACCGGATGCACGAATTGATTTTGCTCATGGGAGAATGACTAAAGATGCTTTAGAGAATAAGATGATGAAGTTTATTAATCATGAGTATGATATTATGGTATGTACAACTATTATTGAAACAGGTATTGATATTCCTAATGCTAATACTTTAATTATTATAGATGCTGATCGATTTGGTTTATCACAATTATATCAGTTAAGAGGCAGAGTTGGGCGTAGTACAGTAATTGGCTATTGTTATTTAATGTATGATAAGAATAAGATGTTAAATGATATCGCTATTAAGAGATTGGATACTATAAAAGAGTTTACAGAGCTTGGTAGTGGTTTTAAGATTGCGATGAGAGATTTGTCTATTCGTGGGGCAGGGGATATTTTAGGTCGTGATCAATCAGGATTTGTAGATACTATTGGTATAGATTTATATTTAAAAATGCTAAATGAGGCGGTTAGAGCGGCTAAAGGTGAAGAAGTAGTTGAAGAAGATGATAATAGTATTAAGAAAGATAAACAGTTAATTGAAGTATCAACACATATTGACAATAGTTATGTATCTGATACAGAACTTAAGATTGAGATTCATAAGAAGATTAATGAGGTTGATTCTAAAGAGAAGTTTGATTTAGTTAAACATGAACTTGAAGATAGATTTGGTAAATTAAGTGATGAGTTAATTATATATATGTATGAAGAATGGTTTGAATATTTAGCAAGTAGTTTAAATATTACTAATGTTGTTAATACTAAAAATTATATAGATATAGAATTACCTAAAGAGTTATCTGATAAGATTAATGGTGAAGAATTATTTAATGAAACATATAAATTATCTAAGATGTTTAGATTAAGTTATAAAAATAATTGCATTCATGTAATATTAGATATTGTTAAGTTAGATAAACATTTTATATTATATTTAGTTGATTTATTGATTGTTATTAAAAAAATGATTGATAATAAGTAATTGTTAGTATATTTTTTACAGAATTTGACAATAGTATTATCAGAGGTGAGTTTTTTGAAAACAACTGGTGTTATTAGGAGAATAGATGATTTAGGAAGAATTGTTATTCCAAAAGAGATTAGAAAGAATTTACGTATTAATAATGGTGATTATTTAGAAATATCTGTAGATGATGAAAAGATAATGTTAGAGAAGTATTCACCTATGAAGAGTATTGGAGAGGTTGCTAGTAGGTACTGTGATTCTTTTTATCAGATATTAAAACATAATATTATTGTTACGGATAGAGATAAGATATTAGCTATTACAGGTTCACTTAAGAAGAAGTATATTGGTCGTGAAATTAGTGATGTTATTGAGAGTATGATTGAACGTAGAGATAATTTTGTAGAGAATAAAAAGAAGAATATATATTTAACTAATGAAGATGATGAATATGGTTATTATGCTTTTAGTACGATTATTAATAATGGTGATGCTATTGGGAGTGTAATTATATTATCACTTGATAATCCAATTATGGAGACTGAAGAGAAAATGGCTAGTATAATGGCTAAACTTCTTGGAGGAGAGTTTATAGATTAGTCTTGATATTTAAAAAATCATATGTTATAATATGGGTGTTTAACGAAGAAGGAAAGAGTAATAGTGATTTATTATAGAGAGTCTATGATGATGGAAATTAGATATAATAGCTATTATAAATGGTTCTGGAGTTATCTTAACTTTTGTTTAAGCGGTAGTGCGTTATAGCTATAAGTGTATAATTATATAATTATAAAATAAGGTGGTACCGCGGATATTAAATTCGTCCTTAGTTGGATGGATTTTTTATTTTTGGTATTTATGGGAGGAGAATAGATATGGAAAACAAGAAATTTTATATAACAACACCAATATATTATCCAAGTGCTAATTTTCATATTGGGCATTGTTATACTACAATAATAGCAGATGCTATTGCAAGATATAAGAGACAGAATGGTTTTGATACTTTCTTTTTAACAGGTTCTGATGAGCATGGGCAAAAGATAGAAAAGAAAGCTATGGAAGCAGGAGTAAGTCCTAAGGAATATGTTGATAAAATAATAGAGAATGCTAAAGATTTATGGGCATCATTAGGTATTTCATATGATAAATTTATTAGAACTACTGATCCTGAACATGTTGAGACTGTTCAAAAGATATTTAAACGTTTATATGATCAAGGAGATATTTATAAGGGAGAATATTCAGGGTTATATTGTACACCTTGTGAATCATTTTGGACGGAATCACAACTTGTTGATGGCAAATGTCCTGATTGTGGGAGAGATGTTGAAGAAGCTCGTGAGGAAGCATACTTCTTTAGATTAAGTAAATATGCGGATAGATTAGTTGAGTATATTGAGACACATCCGGAGTTTATTCAACCGGTATCTCGTAAGAATGAGATGATTAATAATTTTATTAAGCCGGGTTTACAAGATTTATGTGTTTCTCGTACTAGTTTTAATTGGGGAATACCTGTTTCATTTGATACTAAGCATGTTGTTTATGTATGGATAGATGCTTTAAGTAATTATATTAGTGCTTTAGGATATTTAAGTGATGATGATTCGAAGTTTAAGAAGTATTGGCCAGCAGATTTACATATTGTTGGTAAAGAAATAGTTAGATTTCATACTATTATATGGCCAATTATGTTAATGGCTTTAGATTTACCTTTACCTAAACAAGTATTTGGACATGGTTGGTTAGTTATCAATGGCGGTAAGATATCTAAGAGTTTAGGTAATTATAAAGACCCAAGAGAGTATATTAATGCTTATGGTAAGGATGCTGTACGTTATTTTGTATTAAGAGAGGTTCCTTTTGGTAGTGATGGTAATTTTTCGGAAGAAGCACTCGTTAATAGAACTAATGCCGATTTAGCTAATGTTTTAGGTAATTTAGTTAATCGTACTATTGCAATGAATAAAAAATATTTTGATAATATTGTTGTTAAGGGCAATGATAAGACAGAGTTTGATGATGAATTAATTAATCTTGTTATTTCTACTAAGGATACTGTTGATAAATATATGGATGAATTAAAAGTACCTGAAGCACTAGATGCGATTATGGAAATATTTAAAAGATGTAATAAATATATTGATGAAACTACGCCTTGGATTTTAGCAAAAGATGAGAATAGCCGTGAAAAGTTAAAGACTGTTATATATAATTTACTTGAATCTATTAGAATAGGTGCTATATTGTTGAGTCCGTTCTTACCTGATACTAGTGAAGAAATATTTAGACAGTTAAATACTTCTATTAATTCTATTGACACAACAACATCTTTTGGTCATTTAGTAGAAGGTTCTAAGTTGAATGATCCAGTACCTTTATTTAAGAGAATAGAGAAGACCACAGAGTAATTTGTTGTTTTTTACGTTCTGAGTGTAAAATATTGTAAATATTAGTAATTTGTTTACTTTTCTTTTTAGATTTGATATATTTAGAATGTAGTAGTTGCAGTTTTAGATGAAAAGGGAGCTAAGATGAAGACTATATTTCAAGAACGTATTTTGGAGTTTTATTTAGTTGTATTTTTGTTGCTGGTGGGGCTTAACGCCTTAGTATATAAAAATATTATTGATATTTGCTATTTTGTGGTAGCAGGTATGATAATTGTTAAGTATGTAATTTCTTCTTTTAGAAATAGATAAACTATAGTAATTATAGTTTTTTCTTATGATAGGAGGTTTAATAATGATAGATACACATTGTCATATATTAAGTGAGTATTATGATAATATTGATGAAGAAATAGAAAAGATTAAAGAAGCTGGGGTTAAGGCTATTATAGTTAATGGTACTAATATGAAAAATTGTCAGGAGGTACTAAGACTTGTTTCTAAATATGATATAGTTTATGGTGCAATTGGTTTTCATCCAACAGAGCTAGAAGATGTTAGTTTAGATTGTCTTGACTTTATTGAAAAGAATATATCTAATGATAAAATTGTGGCAATTGGAGAGATCGGTCTTGATTATCATTACGATAATACTGATAAAGAAAAACAACAATTATTTTTTAGAAGACAATTAGAAATAGCTAGTAAATATCATAAGCCTGTTATTATACATAGTAGAGATGCGATAGGAGATACATATAATATATTAAAAGAATATTCTGTTGGTGGTACTCTTCATTGTTACTCAGGTAGTTTAGAGATGGCTAGAGAGTTTACTAAGTTAGGAATATGTCTTGGTATTGGTGGAGTATGTACTTATAATAATGCGAAGAATATTATAGAAGTTATAAAAAATATTAGTTTGGAATATATATTATTGGAAACTGATGCGCCATATTTGACACCAGTTCCATATAGAAAGTATGCTAATAGTCCTAAATATTTAGGGGTTATAGCGAATAAAATTGCTGATGTGAAGGGTATTAGTTATGATGATGTTGTAAGGACTACGACGGCCAATGCAGGAAGGATATTTGACATTTATAGATAATTATGATAGAATTATTATTGCCTGAAGAAAAAGAGGCTGGATTAACTAGGTTATTTTTTATTTAATTTAGTTGATTATGCTTTAAAAATAAGAGGTGATTATATGAAAAAAATAGTACCTGGTACCCTGATTGTCTTCGGACAGTTGATGGTTGCTTTACTATTTTTAGTATTTTTGTTTTCTAAAGCAGATAATAAATATCAGGAAGTAGTAGTTTTAGAGAATAATAATTTAAACAAGACAGAAGATGTAATTTCAGGGTTGTTTGTAGTAAATTCTTTATTACAAAATAAAACAGAGAAAGATGAAGAATTAGTTGATTTAATTGATGCTACTATTCAAAAAGAAGTAGATACAGTTGAAGAGACTGAAAATAATGATAATAACGTTAGTTATTTAGCTGATGAGTTTTATTTAAAATATAAAACAGATGAAGCAATGGGATTTAATGTATCAGTAAATAATAATACATATGATGTTAGTGGTAGTGATTTAGATTTACTTATCGCTGTTATATGTGTTGAAGCAGGAGATAGTATTGATGATGCTTTAGCGGTTATTTCTGTTATATTAAATAGATGTGATTCTGATAAATGGGGTAACTATTTCGGACGTAATCCTATTAGTCAGATAACTGCTCCTAATCAGTTTGAAGTATATTTTAGAAATATGTATTATAGTTATTTACCTTCTGGTAGATATTATAATAGTGCTAAATATAATTATGTTAAAGAAGCTGTTTTAGATGGATTAAATGGTGTTAGAAACAATAATTATTTAGGCTTCAGATCATGGGAAAGTTATGGTTATAGTAATAATTACATTTCTGACCATGGTAATAGATATGGATTTAACTAAGAGGAGTATTCCTCTTTTTATGTTATGGAGGTTGTATGGATTTTAATTTTAAAAAGTCTCTAGGACAAAATTTTCTTTGGGATAAAAATATTGTTAATAAGATTATTGAAGGTGCTGAGATAGATAAAGATACTTTAGTTATTGAAATTGGCCCAGGTGATGGTTCATTATCTTATGATATTATTAATAAATGTGGATATGCTTATTTATTTGAGATAGATAATAGACTTGAAGATATTTTAAGAAATAAACTAAGTTGTTATAGTAATTATACTTTATATATTAAAGATTTTTTAGAGGCTAGTATTGAGGATATAAAGGAGCTTAATAATTATAAGAAATTATATGTTGTGGCTAATTTACCATACTATATAACGAGTCCTATTATAATGAAATTAGTTAATGAGTTTAAGCCTGATAAAATAGTTATTATGATTCAAAAGGAAGTAGCTATGCGTTTATCTGCTTCCGTTAATACAAGAGATTATGGATATATATCAGTAATACTTTCTTACTATTATGATATTAAGAGATTAGTTGATGTATCAAGAAAGTGTTTTATTCCTGAACCTATGGTTGATAGTGCTGTAATTGTAATGAATAAGAAGAGTAATATAGATAATAACTTTAATTATGAATTGTTTTTGAAATTAGTAAAAGATGCTTTTCAGTTTAAACGTAAGAATTTAAGAAATAATTTAAAGAGTTATGATTTAGATACTATTAATAGTGTATTAGAAAAATATAATTTATCTTTAACGGATAGAGCAGAAAATGTTTCTTTTGAAGTTTTTATAGATATAGTAAATACATTAGATAATAAATAGATTGTGTTATGCAATCTTTTTTTCATATATGAGCTAGTTAATCATATAATTAGATAGGTGAATGTATGTTTAATATTGGTGATTATGTAACGAGAAATTCATATAATAATGATGTGGTATTTAAGATAATTAGTATTGATGAAGATTTATATTATTTAAAAGGTGTTAATGTTAGGTTATATGCTGATAGTTATAAAGAAGATTTAAAATTATATAATGATGGTAGTGAGAATATTGATTCTTTTCTTCCTTCAATAGAAGAATATCGAAAGTTAAATAGAAGTGAGTATTTTTATTTACCGGGGAAGATATTACATTTAGATGGTGATAAGGAATATTTAGATAGTTGTCTAGACTTTTATAAGAAGAATAAGTTAAGAGCATATGGAGTTTATTTTAAAGAAGAGGATTTAGCTAGTAATATAGTGCCTCTTCTTGAAAAGTATACTCCAGATATTGTTGTTATTACGGGTCATGATGCTTATTATCGTAAGCGAAAGAATGGTTCTAAATATAAGAATACTTCTAATTTTGTGGAATGTGTTAAAACGGCTCGTACGTATGAGAAATCACATCAAAAGTTAATTATTATTGCGGGAGCTTGTCAGTCTGATTATGAAGAATTAATTAAAGCTGGTGCTAATTTCGCATCTAGTCCAAAAAGAATTAATATTCATGCGTTAGATCCGGCAATAGTAGCGGGTTGTATGGCTTTTTCAGATATTAATAATAATATAGATTTAATTAATATTTTAGAAAAGACGAAATATGGTTCAGCAGGAATGGGTGGAATTATTACAAAGGGTACAATGTATACTGGGTATCCTAGGGAATAGGAGGTATATGTACAATATAAAAAAAATAAAGAATGAATTATCTAATCATACTAATGAGGTAGTTAAAATTATTTCTTATGGTAATCGTAATAGAGTAGTTGAATGTTTTGGAATAGTAGATAAATTATATAATAATATCTTTACTATTAGACAGTTTGATAATTCAATAAAAAGTTTTACTTATCGAGATATTCTTATTAGGAATATTAAGGTGTGTTTTGAAAAAGTGTCAAATTAAAGAAAAAATATTGACTTTTACATATTGTATATACTAAAATGTAATTAGAAAAGGTATTTTCTAGAAGGAGAGATAACATAATGAAGATTACTTCAGTAACAGTTCGTAAGATTGAAAAAGAAAATTCACGTATGAAAGGAATTGCTTCTGTTCTTATTGATGATTGCTTTGCAGTACATGATATAAGAATAATTGAAGGTGATAATGGTTTATTTATCGCTATGCCTAGTAGACAAGTTGCTACTGGTGGATATAGAGATATTGCTCATCCTATTAATGCTGAAACACGTCAAATGTTTGAAAAAGCTATATTAAAAGCATATGAAGAAGCTGAATAGACTCTGATTGAGTCTATTTTTTGTATATTTTTATTATTTTTAACATATATTTATTAGGAGGCATAAAGATGGAAAATGTTAAAGAAATAGATACTACATTTAATCATGGTATTTCAATTAGTGAGAGAAAGAATATTATTATTACTGGAGTAAAGAAAATAGATAGTTTTGATAATGAGGAATTTATGCTAGAAACAACACTTGGTTATTTAATTATTAAGGGTGATGAGTTAGAAATTATTAAGTTAGATACTTATCAAGGTAATGTTTCAATAAAGGGAAGAATAGATAGTTTATGCTACTTAGATAGTAATGTAAAAAAAGATAAGGATAATTCATTTATTACTAAATTATTTAAATGATTTTAAAGATACAGATATATTCTATATTATATTCTTTTCTTTATGGAATAATTTTTTATGCTTTATTAGAGGTTAATTATAAAATAGTATATGAATCTAAGTTATTTATTAAGATAATTTATTCTTTATTGTTTTTATTAGTAAATACATTATTATATTTTATTATTCTTATTAGAATTAATAATGGGATTGTACATATATACTTTTTACTTAGTATTATATTGGGTTATATATTAGCATATTTTATTAAGCTTAAGTTATTTAAGAAAAAGTAGTTTACATAATAAATATTTTGTAAATTAATTTGGGTTAATATATTGTTATCTAAAATAATTATGTGATATACTTACTATAAGTAAGTATATAATAGGGTAGGTGATAATGATGGCTAAGGTTGTAAAAAAGAGAAAAATGTCAATTGTGGCAAAGATTCGTGTATTTTTTACAGTTATAATAATTTTAGTTGTTGTTTCTATGTTAGGGTATAATTGTTTATGTAATGTATTAAAAATAATTGATATGAAGAATCAGAAAGTTAATTTACAAGAAAAGATTGTTAAGTTAGATGAGGAAAAAGAAGAATTAGAATTAGATATTCGTAAATTAGAAGATCCTGATTATATTGCTAAATATGTAAGAGAGAAGTATTTATATTCTAAAGATGGAGAGATAATACTTAGATTAAATTAAAAAAACATTTCGTAATTGAAATGTCTTTTTTGTTTATTTACTAGATTCTTTATTAACTTTGACTTCTTTAGTTTCTTTTGTTTTTTCATTATCTTTTGCTTTTTCTTCTTTAGCATCAGGTAAATGGCCATTTTCTACTAAATAGTCAATTTGTTCTTTAGTAATTGTTTCTTCTTCTAATAGTGTATTAGCAATTAAGTCTAATAATTTTCTATTAGATTTTATTATTTCTTTAGTTTTCTCATAGCATGATGAAATGATATTACGCATTTCTTCATCTATTTCATGCGCTACGGTGTCAGAGATATTTCTATTCTTAGTATAGTCTCTACCTAAGAATGTATTTTCATCAGGTTCTTCTAACATCATAGGACCTAAATTACTCATACCATATTCAGTAACCATTTTTCTAGCTATTTTTGTAGCTTTTCTAAAGTCATCGTGAGCGCCGGTTGTTATTTCTCCGAAGATTACTTCTTCAGCTACACGTCCACCAAGTAATCCACAAATAGATTCTAGTAATTCATTTTTAGTATAGTTAAATGATTCTTCTTTTGGAGTCATCATTGTATATCCGCCGGCATGGCCTCTTGGGATAATTGTTATTTTTTGAACGTCGTTGGCACCATCTAGTTTAATTCCTAGAACAGCGTGTCCGGCTTCATGGTATGCTACTAATTTCTTTTCTTTGTCAGTATATTTCTTAGTTACTTTAGCAGGTCCCATAAGAACACGGTCAGTTGCTTCATCAATTTCGTTCATTGTTATTTCTTTTTTATTTCTTCTTACGGCTAGTAAAGCTGCTTCATTAAGTAAGTTTTCTAGGTCAGCACCACTAAATCCTGGAGTTCTTTTAGCTAGATAATCTAATGTAACATTTTTAGCAAGTTTTTTGTTTCTTGAATGTACTCTTAAGATCTCTTCACGGGCTTTTTTATCAGGTAGAGCGACAGTAATTTGTCTATCAAATCTTCCTGGTCTTAATAGAGCAGGGTCTAGAACGTCAGGTCTATTTGTGGCAGCGATAATTATTATTCCTTCGTTAGCACCAAAGCCATCCATTTCAGTTAGTAATTGGTTTAATGTTTGTTCTCTTTCATCGTGTCCACCACCAAGTCCTGTTCCTCTTTGTCTTCCAACAGCATCTATTTCATCAATAAATATTAAACATGGAGCATTCATTTTAGCAGTTTGGAACATATCACGTACACGTGAAGCACCAATACCAACGAATAATTCGACGAAGTCTGATCCACTGATATAGTAGAATGGTACTTTAGCTTCTCCGGCTACGGCTCTTGCAAGCATTGTTTTACCTGTTCCTGGAGGACCTACTAATAAGATACCTTTTGGAATTCTTGCTCCCATACTTTGAAATTTCTTAGGGTTCTTTAAGAAATCAATTAATTCTTGTACTTCTTCTTTTTCTTCTGTACATCCGGCAACATCTTTGAAGGTTGTTGTAGGTTTAGTATCCATTCTTTTGGCTCTACTACGTCCAAAGTCCATAGACTTTCCACCTGAACCTATTTGTCTAGTAAATAACCATATTATAACGCCACCTAGTAATATCATTGGTATATATTCAATTAATATTGTAAAGACAGATGATGCTTCAGGGTCATTTACTACTTCTAGTTTAAACGTATTACTCTCTTCAGCATTTAGTATTACTGATAATACTTCATCTGATTTTGGTAAATACAATTTAAAACTTTCATATTCATCATAACTTTTTAATTTACCTGTTATTTCATAGTTTTGTGTATTTACTTTTGGTACTATTCTTAATTCAGATATTTCTCCTTTGTCTAAATAGTCAGTAAATTCATTATATGTAAATTCATTTACTTTATTTTTCATACCATTAGCAAATAGTAAACATCCTACTATAAATAATAGTAACAAAACATATGGAACTAGTCCTTTATTTATATTATTTTTCTTACGATTCATATTTATCTTCCTTTCTGTGATAACACTTTAGTATTATATCATATTTTTCATTATTTTCAACATCATATTTAGATTTCTTAAGTCCTGGAACCCATAGTATTTGGTCTTTACTGTTTACTAGTAGGGGATAACTATCTCTAAGAGATGCAGGTATTTTTTCATTAATGAAGATATCTTTTATTTTCTTCTTACCATTTAGTCCTTTTAATTCAATATAATCTCCTTCTTTTCTATTCCTTATATATAGAGGTAATGCTATATCTTTACTATTTAATCTTATTATATAATTACTTTTACTAATTTCTTTGCCTATTTTTGATATAGTAAAGTTATTTATAGTTATAGTGTTCTCTAGTAATATGTTATAGTTAATGGATTTAGAAGTATTATCAATAAAATATAGTTTGTTATATTCTTTTTTAACTAGTTTATTATTAGGTAGGTTAATAGTTTGATTAGGTTTTGTACTATTAATAATACTTAGTATCTGTTTTATATGATTATCTGTTATGTTATTTGGTTTATTATCATATATGTTGTTTATTATCGTATATAGAATATTTCTTCTAATAAAGATATCTTCTAAATTAAACTTATCTATTAAGACATAGTCATCAATATATATATTAGGTAGGATACTAGTTATATACCTTTTAATATAGTTATCATATTCTTCTAGTATTTTAGAGTAAGTTAAGTATTTTTTGTGAATATCTTTATCTTCTTTTTTGAGAAGGGGTAAAATATTTTTACGATATCTATTTCTTGTATAATTAGTATCGGTGTTAGTATTATCAATATAATATTTTATGTTGTGGTCTTGATTATATTTGATAATATCTTCTTTAGTATAATAGAGAAGAGGTCTTATTATATAGTATTTGTGGTTATAAGATACTTCTTTTATACCTAGATAGCCTTCAATGTTAGAACCTCTACTTATTTTCATAAGAACAGTTTCGATTAAATCATCACCATGGTGCGCTAAGAAAAGATATTTAGTATGATATTTATTTAATATTTCTTCATAAAATTTATATCTTTTTTTTCTGGCTTCATTTTCAAAGTTATTTTCTTGCCAGTTTGTTATTTTATAGCACTCGAAGGTTATGTTATTTTCTTGACAATATTTCTTTAAATATTCTTTTTCTTCAATGCTTTGTTTTCGAACATTGTGATTTATATGACAACAGATAATATTATAATTAGTTTTTCCTTTTAATAGGTGGAGAAGACACATTGAGTCAGGACCAGCTGAACAACCAACAACAATAGTATCATTGTCAATTAAGCCATGATAATTTTTAAGTTCCATATAACCTCCTTTTCTTACAATTATTATATAATTTTTGTATAATAAAAGCAAGAAAATTACCATGTAGTTATTTTTGTTTACTATTAATATGTTTAATTAGATGGTGAATATATTACAGATTGTTTACTTATTTTGATTTAAGTATTTATTTTTTGGTGTTTTTTTGGTACAATGATAAATGTAGGAAATAAGGTGAATTGTATGGGGAAGATTATAGCAGTTGTTAATCAAAAAGGTGGAGTTGGGAAAACTACTACTAGTATAAATTTATCTGCTTCCTTAGGTATTTTAGGTAAAAAAGTATTAATTGTTGATTTAGATCCTCAGGGTAATGCTACTACTGGAGTTGGTGTTGATAAGGGTAGTATTGATAATAGTATTTATGAAGTGTTAGTTAAGAAATGTGATATTAATTCAGCTATTATTAAGACTAAAAGTAAGAATTTAAGTATTATACCGGCTTATTTAAATTTAGCTGGTGTTGAAATGGAATTAATTGAGTTAGAAAGAATATATCGTGAGAAAGGTGAAAGACTTAATAGAGTTAGTAGACTTAAAGAAGAATTAAGTTTAGTTAGTGATAAGTATGATTACATTATTATTGATTGTCCACCTTCTTTAGGTATTCTTACTACTAATGCTTTATGTGCTGCTAATAGTGTGCTTATTCCTGTTCAATGTGAGTATTTTGCATTAGAGGGAATAATGCAGTTAATTAATACAATTATGTTAGCCCAGAAGAAAGTTAATCCTGATTTAGATATAGAAGGAGTTCTTCTTACAATGTTGACTTCTAATACTAATTTGGGTCTTGAGGTTGTTGAAAGTATTAAAGGTTTCTTTAAAGAAAGAGTTTATGATACAATTATTCCTAGATTAATACGTTTAGCAGAGGCACCTTCACATGGTAAGCCAATATTAGAGTATGAACCTAGGAGTAGAGGGACACTTGCTTATTTGAATTTAGCTAAGGAGGTAATAGCGAGAAATGGAACAAAAGAAGAAAGCGTTAGGTAAGGGACTTGAACAATTATTTAATAGTGAAGTATTAGATTTTGATTCATTTGAAAGTAGTATTTTAGAGACTACTAAGGAATCTGATATTAGAGAAATTCCTGTTGATGAGATTAGAACTAATCCTTATCAGCCTAGAAAAACATTCAACCAAGAAGCTTTAGAGGAATTAGCAGAATCTATTAAGAACTATGGTGTTTTTCAACCAATTATTGTTAAACCTAGTATTAAGGGTTATGATTTAGTTGCAGGTGAGAGAAGATTAAGAGCTTCTAAGATGGCTGGTTTATCTACTATTCCAGCAATTGTTAAAGAATTTTCTGATGAGATGATGCGTGAGATAGCACTTCTTGAGAATTTACAAAGAGAGAATTTAAGCGCTATTGAGTTAGCATGGGCTTATAAAGGTATTATTGATAGTATGCATATTAGACAAGAAGACTTAGCTAGTAAACTTGGTAAGAGTAGAAGTCATATTACTAATATGATAGGTTTACTTAGACTTCCAGAAGATGTTCAAAATATGATATTAGATAATAAACTTTCTATGGGACATGCGAGAGTACTTAGTAAGATTGAAGATGATAGTAAAATATCTGAGTTGGCAAATCGTGTTGTTAATGAAAATTTAAGTGTTAGAGATTTGGAAAAGTTATCAACAAATACTGATATTAAAAAGAAAGTTCCAACACAACGTACTAGTCATGCTAATGATTACAGCTATCTAGAAAATGATCTTAGAGATTTCTTAGGAACTAGAGTTAAGATTAGTAATAAGAAAATGGAAATATATTTTGAAAATAGTAATGATTTACAACGTATATTAGAAATACTAGATGTAAAGATTAACTAGTGTATATAACAATCCTTAGGGGGTTGTTTTTTAGTGTCCAATTATGTCGAATTTTTTGAGTTTGTATTTGTTGATTATTACTTAGATAATGTTTTATAATTATATTGTAAGAAGGAGAGGTGTTAGTATGTGTGGAAATGTTAAATGGTTTAACAATGAAAAAGGATATGGCTTTATAGACCATATGGATGGCGAAGATATATTTGTTCATTATTCTGCAATTAAACATGATGGGTTTAAGACTCTTAGTGAAGGACAACGTGTTGAATTTGATTTAATTGAAACTCCTAAGGGATTACAAGCTGTTAATGTTGTCCAAATAAGTGAAACAAAAGTTAGATAGTATGTAGTATAAGTATTACATAGGCATCTAGTGATGTCTATTTTTTTTATGTATAAAAAAAGGAGATGACTCCTTTTAATTGTTATTGCAGTTGCATCGACGTTCACAACCACATTCATGATTATTATTTGTTCCCCAGAATAGGACAAAGAATATAATTAGTACGACGATTATTATCCATAACCAATTTCCACCTTCGTATCCACCGTATCCATATCCTGGATATCCATAACCGTACATAATTCACCAGCCTTTCATTTCATTATATTATATTAATTATATGTTAAATAAGATATAATGGATACCTATGTTTTTGGTACTAATTTAAAATAATTGGTGAATATGCGTAATTAATAAGAAACAATTTAAAATGTTTATTTGTATATTAAATTATTTGAATTCTTTCTCAATAAGGCTTATTAAATCTTTAGCAGAGTTTTTATTGATGTATTTGTGCTGATTTTTAACCATTTCTTCTGCAAGAGTATTATCATTTAGTAATTTATTTATATTTGATATTATTTCATCTTTAGTATTACATGTTAAACTCATATTGTGACTTGCAAAAAAGTTAGTATTATATGTTTCAATACCCGGAATAGGGAATATATGTAGTAAAGGTTTACCGATAGTGGCTATTTCTGTTGATGATAATCCACCTGGTTTAGATAATACGATATCTGATGAATATATTAAATCATTAATATTGTTGGTATAACCATATACAATAAGATTTTCATTATTTAATTCGTTTAGTTCAGTATATAGAGTTTTATTAGTGCCACATATGATTGCTACTTTTATGTTAGGTATTTCTAGAAGATCTGATAAGATTTCTTTAATATTACCAAAACCCATACTTCCTAACATTACTAATATTAATTTTTTGTTGGTAATATTTAACCCTTTTTTAATATTCTTAGCATTTTTTATAAAGTTTGTTGATATCGGGATACCTGTTGTGATTAATCTTTGTTTTTCTATTCCTTTATTTATAAATCTATCTTCTAAGTATTTTTGCATAATTAAGTAATTTGGTTTTGTTTCTTCTAGAAATGGGCATGGTTCATAATCAGTGGCAATAGTTATGAATGGTATTTTCTTTTCACAATATTTATTTATAGCTGTTAAAGTAAGAGAAGGAAATAGATGAGTTGTTATTACTAAATCATATGAATTAGAGATTATATAGTTATATAGTTTTTTTGTATGTAGTTTATTTACTAAATATACGGGACTCTTTATACCTGTTTTACTGTACAGCTCTCCTAATTTATAGACATTTTTAAATATTTTTCCATCACCAGATAATGATGATAAATATAGTTTTGAAGATAATTCTTTAGCATTAGCATTTACTATGTCATAAAAATCTTCAAAGTTATTTTCAATATTATTTAATGTTAGTTCTTCTTTGATATATTTGGCACATGTATTATGGCCGCCTCCAGTGCTACATGATAGTATTAGTATTTTCATCTTACTGCTCCTTTTAAATAATTATAATATAATTTTAGCATATTCTTTGTCGTTTTATATTTATTTCATTTAATATTATTTATTTATATTTTTATGTAAAGTGTGTGTTTTGTTTTTGTAATGTTGGGGTATTAGAATAATCATTAACTAGAAGTATTCATATATTATTATGAAAGGATGTGATTACATGGACAATCGTAATAATATAGATTGTGGATATAAGAGAGCTTTAGAAATAATTGAAGAAGCTAATAGAAATAGACCTTCTGCTGGATGTTGCTTTCCTACTGGTTCAACAGGAACAGTTGGTCCAACAGGTCCAATAGGTCCGACAGGACCACAAGGTGTTCAAGGGCTTCAAGGTATTCAAGGGGTTGCTGGAGCAACCGGACCAACCGGGGCAACCGGACCAACTGGAGCAACTGGACCAACCGGGGCAACTGGACCAACCGGGGCAATCGGAGCCACAGGACCAACAGGACCAACTGGAGCAACTGGAGCAGATGCTGAAACACCTACAATTGAAATAGGTACTGTTACAACTGGTGAACCAGGTACAGAGGCTACTGCATCAATAACAGGAACAGCTCCTAATTTTATTTTAAATTTAACTATTCCACAAGGACCAACAGGACCTGTAGGGGCAACAGGTACTACTGGTGAGACAGGTCCAACAGGTCCAACTGGGCCAACAGGACCAACCGGAGCTACTGGAGCAACAGGTTAAAATATTTAACTATTAGTTAATAAAGTATGATTCTTATATATAGATTCATGCTTTTTTTATTAAATAGGAAAGTTCTC
>DJPK01000024.1 GCA_002438545.1 Caryophanales bacterium UBA6414 | reverse complement strand
TAGTCTGAACTGTAACAAAAAAGGATTAACAAAATAAAAAAAATACTTGCTAGATATTATATTATGTGATAGAATTATAAATAGTTGGTGATTCGCTGGCAAAATTGTTATAATCACTGTTAAAAGCAAAGGAGAGTGAATAAACGATGAGTAATTTAATGAAAAAAATAACTTCAAAGCAACTTAAACCTAATATGGAAGAATTCAAGGTAGGTTATACAGTTAGAGTTGGTAGCATTATTACTGAAGTTAAGAATGGTGTTGCTAAGGAAAGAGTTCAATACTTTGAAGGTATAGTTATTGCTCGTAAAGGTAGCGGAATTTCTGAAACATTTACAGTTAGAAAAGAATCTGCTGGTGTTGGAGTAGAAAGAATATTCCCATTACATAGTCCTAAGATAGCTTCTATCGAAGTTGTTAAGAAAGGTAAAGTAAGAAGAGCAAAATTATATTTCTTAGGTTCAAGAAAGAGTTCATATAAGATTAAAGAAGAGAGATAATAGCTTGCTGTTATCTTTTTTTGAAAGGAATATTTATGAAAAATAAAATTAAAGAGATTGTGCCATATATTATAATTATTGTTGTGGTAGCGTTACTTAGAATATATATAATAACTCCGGAAATTGTTAGTGGAGACTCGATGGAAAGTACGCTTCACGATGGGGAATGGATATTAAATAGTAAGATACTTTATAGATATAAAGATATTGAGAGATTTGATATTGTTGTTATTAAGAAGCAAAATTATTTGATTATCAAGAGAGTAATTGGTCTACCGGGTGATTATGTTGAATATAAAGATAATAAATTATATATTAATGGTGAAGAAGTAGAAGATGGGTATGCTAAAAACGATACTAATGATTTTAGTTTAAAAGATATATGTTATAGTTGTGAGGTAATACCTAAAGATAAATATTTAGTTTTAGGGGATAATAGAGAGATATCAGCAGATAGTAGAAGTAAAGAACTTGGTTTAGTATCTAAAGATAATATTACAGGAAAAGCTGTATTTAGATTATGGCCATTAAATAAATTTGGCTTATTAAAAAAATAAATTCCATTTGATTGGAATTTATTTTTTATCTAAATACAGTACTATTGCTTATGGATATTGTACTATAGATAAATAGAATATCTTTGTTGTTAAAATCTACATAGTTTGTTAATATTTTAGGAGATATATATCTAGTATCAATAACAGTTATTTTACTATAACCACTAATTAAAAGTGGAATTAGACTACTACCGAATGAATCTCTAAATACAATTAGTTCTTTATTATTTGTATTGTTATTATTAGTAATATCAATAATTGATACTGCACCGGATAAGTATATATCATATTTATCTAAAGAGTTTATTTTATCTAAGTTATATATTGGTGCTTCTTTTTGAGTTTCATAGTTGTAGGTAAGAGCATTTTCAATTGTTTCATTAGTTAAGATTTTGATAGTATCATTATCTGTTTTAATAGGTAAACGGTAAGCATATACTCCTTTAAAATTAATAATATCTTTTTCAATATAATTATTTGTTATATCAATATTCATGGTGTGTGCTATGGCATCGGCTATTTTAGGAAGATTTTCTTGCTTCCAATGAGTGTCAATTTTATAGTAGTCATCTAAACTTAGTAAATTAAATATATCAATATAAGTAAAGTTTTGTAGATTTTGATTCATAATATTTGTTAATTTATTATAATCTAGTTTTAAGTTATCACTACTTACAAAATAATTTTTATCGGGCACGATAGTATAATAAATATTATTATTTTTAAAGTAATTAGTTTTTAGAGAGTTCATTTTATTGGTTAGACTTATAACTGATTTTTCATTTAAGGGATATGTTTGTTCAATAATATAATCGTTATAAGTATAGAGATTATTATAATTATGCTTAGTTTTTAGTTCGATATTTACTTTTAGCTTTCTAAATTCATCTCTTTTTATAAATTGGTCAGTAGTGTATGAGTCAAAGTCTTTAAAGAATGATCCACTAAGTAAATTATTTATTGTTAGTTTAGGGAATTGTTGTAATTTTCGACGCTCGGATATAGAAATGTCTTCATCTTTCGTTAGAATGCTTGCTACAAAGAAGAAGAGTAAAGTAAGTGAAAAAAGAATAGTTATTACTTTATTTTTAGTATTATTATTCATAATTTTTGCCTCCTAAAATCTAAAATATAAGAATGGATTATATGAGTTATCTATTAAGTATGATGTTGTTATTAATAATAAAATAATTATAAAGATAGGCTCAAGGAGATTTATTATTTTATTTAGACTCTTATTTTTATTTAGATTATCAATAATATTTTTAGGTATTGGAGTAGATGCGATGATGGCTATGATTATTACTAAGAGATAACTTTTTAGGTAATAGATAGTATAGGTATTAATAAATGCTTCTTTATTGAAACCAAATAATCCAATAATATTATGCCAAGCTGTATTCATAGTATTAGCGTTAAAGATTATAAAACTAATCATAACAATAAATAAGACATAGATTCTTTTGATAAAGTTTGGTAATTTATCTAATATTTTGTTTAAATATAGTTTTTCAAATATTAATAATATTCCAAATAATAGTCCCCAAATTATAAAATTCCAACTAGCACCATGCCAGAATCCGGTTAATAGCAAAACAATTAAGATATTTCTTAAAAATTTGATTTTACTTACTCGATTACCTCCAAGAGGGATATAGACATAATCTCTAAACCAAGATCCTAGGGAGATATGCCATCTTCGCCAAAACTCAGTAATACTTTTTGAAATGTATGGATAGTCAAAGTTTTCTAAGAAGTGAAAGCTAAATATTTGACCTAAGCCAATAGCCATGTCAGAGTAAGCTGAGAAGTCAAAATAGATTTGTAGCATATAACTTATGGCAAATATCCAATAGAAGACAATACTTCTTTCATCTACTAGGTCAAACTTAGTACAAAGTTCTCCTAACATATTGGCGATTAATACTTTTTTGGCAAGGCCAATAGTAAACCTTCTAACGCCAATAGCAAAGTCTTCAAAACTATGTTTTCTATTATCTAGTTCATCTTCGATTACTTCGTAGCGAACTATTGGGCCAGCTATTAGTTGAGGAAATAAAGATACATAGGTTGCTAATTTTATAAAGTTCTTTTGAACCTTTACTTTACCTTTGTAAACATCAACTATATAACTAATAATTTGAAAGGTATAGAATGATATTCCAATGGGTAGAGCAATGTTTAATAATTTAAATCTGGTGTTAAATATATTATTAATATTCGTAATAAAGAAATCAGTATACTTAAACACTACTAATAATATGATGGGGATAAATAGGGTAAGAATAAAGATGCTTTTACTTTTGTATTTATCTATTGCAATTGCACCTATGTATGCTACAAATATTTCAAATAACATTAAAAATATATATTTAGGTTCACCATAAAAATAAAATATTAAAGAAAAGATTAGTAAAACTAGATTTTTATATTTTCTTGGGACAATAAAGTAAGTAATTAATACTATCGGTAGAAAGTAATATAAAAAACTTATACTTGTAAATAACATAATTCCTCCTTTTAAAAAGGCACCATAATGGTGCTTCTAATCGATAACTGGTATTGGTTGTGATGGTAATTCAACGTCGCCATCACTGTTAGTCTTTTCTAATTCTTTACCAATATTATTATTAACATATTTTTTAAATTCATTATAAATTGGTTGGACTGTATCTTTACTACCCATAATTAGAAAGATAACGTTATCAGTGTTAGTGATGTATAGTTTTTCAGCACTGACACATATCCAACGACGCATATTAATATTATCTAGCATTTCTTGTTTTACTGTTTCAATATTAGCATTATCTTTTACTTTAATAACGGCTAGATTATAGGCAATAGCGTTCATTAGAGGTGCTGATACAACAACAGTTTCAATGTTTTCATTTGATTTAAGTCCGGTATAAGCACTTAATTCATCAAGATTACTTGCATCAATAGTAGTTGTTTCTAATTCAGGTAATTCCTCGTTAACATTTTTATATAGTGTCTTAACCATTTTAGTTATATCATCACTAGTTTCTAGAGTAGTAGTATTATTACTTGGTCTAAAAAGGATAAACCCTAATATAGCGATTACTACAACAATAACTACACCTATAATAATGCTTTCTTTTTTCATTTTTTCCTCATATCTGTGCGTAATAATTGTAGCATATAAAAAATATTTAGTAAATAGAGGTATTTATTCTTGACAGTTGAATATATATTCAATTATAATATAGTTGAATAACTACTCAACTATAGGAGGTATGTATGGAGAGGAAAGAACTAGTTTGTGATTGTAA
>DJPK01000031.1 GCA_002438545.1 Caryophanales bacterium UBA6414 | reverse complement strand
GTATCAGGAATATTTTTATCGGCTAAACTATAGATATAGACAACAATAATATCTTCTTTAGTATATGTTCCAATTTCTTCACCTTCAACTTTAACTAGATTATAGTTATCAATTATCTTATCGGTTGTTTGATATTCTTTATTAACCATACCGGTAGTAATAACTTCGTCTGCTAAAACATTTCCGGCAGTATCGATATATTTAGCAATTACTTTGCCTTGCTCAGCAGTATATGATAGGTGAGCATGGCCTGTAATACGATAACCTTGGTAAGCATTAGTTAGAAGCGGACCATTGAAATGAAAGTTCATGTCAATATCTTGTTCAGTATTATTGCTCAAATTTCCGATGTGTTCTTGAATTTTGTCATCACCTTTAGAGATATTACGCATATATTCTCCAGGAGTATATTCATGTTGATTAGTGTCATCTATGTTTTCATCGGCTAGAGATATACCCATAGCATAATTAAATAGAAAGTCATAGTGTAATTTAATTAATTCAGGATTATCTTCTTCATAGTTTATCGCATTCCCACCAAATATACCATAAGCTATTTCTTCTTTAGTAAAATCAGTTAATTTAGTTATTTTCTCTTTACCATCTTTATCATAATTATAATAGTCATTAAAGAAGTCTAAATAGTAAGTTGCTAAATCACTAATACCATTATAACCTTTTTCTTTTAGTAGAGTATCTAATACTTCATTATTCATATCTTTTGTTTTGGTAGTAAGAGCTTTTAGAGCAAGATTACTAGTTCTTCTAAACTTTTGTAATTCTGTAATGGCTTCATCATTAAATGTTTTAGTATCACTTATTTTTTGATAACCAATTTCTTCTAATTCTTTAGAACTATATGGATATATTACAAAAGAATCTTTATCATAGTTATAGTTATATTTAGATTTGTTAATTATTTTAATATTAACTTTTAACGTATAACCTGGTAGGATATAAGGAGCTTGTTTTTCATCTTGACCCCATGCAATAACTTCAAATATATCTGGGTTGATTACTAAAGTTTCTTTGTCATAATCTTCAGGAATAGTATATGTTAAGGTAAATAGGTAATAACTTTTTTTATTTTCGTCAACTTGTTTACCTAGATATTCCCAATCAACTAATACACTATCATCAGTTTTTGTTGTTTCCGGTTGAATAGCTTGCCATTTATAAGTTAATTCTTCTACTGCATCGGCTTTAACAGGACTATATACTAGTAGAAAAGCCAGTAATATAAATATTATTTTTTTCATATTCTCTCCTTTACAATATATATAATAGGAGTTATTTCGTGAATAAATTGTCAATTCATGGGGGATATAATAAAATATTCAAATATTACAAAACTGTAAGATAAAATATATCTATTAAATGATATAATATATATAAGAAAGTGGGACTTTTATGAAGAGAATAATGATAGTAGAAGATGATAAAACAGTAGCAAGTGAGTTATATGATTTATTAGTTAATGCTTCGTATGAGGCAGTTATTTTAGAGGATTTTAAGAATGCTAAAGAAAAGATTATGAATAGTAATATTGATCTTATTTTGATAGATATTAATATTCCTTTTCTTAATGGAGAATTGCTATTAAAAGAGATTAGAAAAGAATCTAATATACCGGTTATTATGATAACTAGTAAGACTAATGAAACGGATGAAGTATTATCGATGTCTTATGGTGCTGATGATTATATAACTAAGCCTTATAATCCAGTAATACTACTACTTAGAATATCTAATATATTTAGAAGATGTGAAAATAGATTAGATATAATTAAATATAAAGATTTAGTAGTGGATATTAATAAAGGAATAATTAAAAGTAATGATCGAGAAATAGTACTTACTAAGAATGAGATGATTATTTTTAGTTATTTATTAAGTAATAAAGAGAGAATAGTATCGAGAGATGAACTAATGACAACGTTATGGAATAATGATGAATATATTAATGATAATGCTTTAACAGTTAATATAAGTAGATTAAGAAGTAAGTTAAAAGAATTAACTAGAGAAGATATGATTGAGACAAGAAAAGGAATAGGATATATATTATTATGAAATTAGTTAGTTATATAAAAGATAAAGTTATTAGTATAGTTATATATTTATTGATGGTAATACTTATTTCTTTAATTCTTAAAGTATTTGATTTAGATAAGAATGCTTCAATAGTAATATTTTTGATATTAATAATAAATGGAATGATGATAATACTAGTTAATTATTTTAGAAAAAGAAGTTATTATAATAATATATTAGGAATGTTAGATAAATTAGATAAGAAATATTTAGTATTAGAAACTGTTTTAGAACCTACTACTTATGAAGAAGAAATAGTTAATAATATTTTATATGATATAAATAAGTCAATGATAGAGAATATTAATATTCAGAAGAAAAGTATTAATGAGTTTAAAGATTATATTGAGATGTGGATACATGAAGTTAAATTACCAATAGCTAGTATGGTTTTGAAATGTCATAATCATAAAGAAGTTAATTCTAATGAGTTATTAAGTATTGTTAGAAGATTAGATAATGATATTGATCAAATACTTTATTATATGCGAAGTGAAATAACCGAGAAAGACTTTATCATTAGTGAAGTTTCTTTAAAAGATATAGTTAGAAGTGTTAGTTTAAAGAATAAAGACGATTTATTAGAAAATAAGATTGAGTTAGAAGTTAATATAGATAATGAATGTGTATATACTGATAAGAAGTGGATGGAGTTTATATTAAATCAAATTATTAGTAATAGTATTAAGTATAAGAAAGAGAAAGATAGTTTTATTAAAATTACTAGTAATGTTAGTGAAGATAAAGAAAATCTGATAGTATATGATAACGGAATTGGAATATCTAAGGGGGATATTAAGAGAGTTTTTGATAAATCGTTTACCGGCAAGAATGGAAGAGATAGAATAAAATCAACGGGTATGGGTTTATATATTGTTAAGAACTTATGTAGTAAGTTAGGACATAATATTTATATTGAGAGTGTCCTAGATGAATATACCAAAGTAATTATTGAATTTGGTAAGAATAATTATTATAATTTTTAATATTACGAAATTGTAAGGTAATGTAATATTAAATTGGCGACAAATAGATAGTGATTTAGTAGAATTAGTTATGGAAGGAGAAAATGTTTATGGAAAATATTTTAAGATTATGTAATGTAGAAAAATACTATGGAAGTAAATCTAGTTTAACTAAGGCTATTAATGATATTTCTATGGAAGTTGGAAGAGGAGAATTTGTTGCAATTATGGGGGCCAGTGGTTCAGGAAAGACGACTTTATTAAATATGATATCGACAATAGATAAAGTAACTGCCGGACATATTTTTGTTGATGGAGAGGATATTACAAAGCTAAAAGGTAATAAATTAAATAAGTTTAGAAGAGATAAGTTAGGCTTTATATTTCAAGACTTTAACTTATTAGATACTCTTACGGGATATGAAAATATATCTTTATCATTATCTATCCAAAATGTTCCTTATAAAGAGCAAAAAGAGAGAATAGAAGATATTAGTGGTAAGTTAGGTATTACTAAAATATTAGATAAATATCCATATCAAATGAGTGGTGGTGAAAAGCAAAGAATTGCTAGTGCGAGAGCAATCATAACTAATCCTAGTTTAATTTTAGCAGACGAGCCAACCGGAGCGTTAGATTCTAAGTCATCTAGGCAATTATTAGATAGTATTGAATTCTTAAACAAGAAATTAAATTCTACTATTTTAATGGTAACTCATGATGCTTTTACGGCTAGTTATGCTAGTAGAGTAGTATTTATTAAAGATGGAAAGATATTTAATGAATTAAATAGAGGTGAAAAAACAAGAAAGGAATTTTTTGATAATATAATTGATGTAGTCACTCTTTTAGGGGGTGAAATGAACGATGCTTTATAAATTATCGGTATCTAATATAAAGAAAAGTTTTAAAGATTATGCTATATACTTTATTACTTTAATAATGGGCGTTTGCATATTTTATATCTTTAATTCGATGGATAGTCAAACGGTTATGCTAGAACTATCTAGTAATCAAGAAGAGATGATTGAACTTTTAGCATCATTATTATCATATGTGTCAGTATTTGTATCAGTTATATTAGGATTTTTAATTATATATGCATCAAGATTTTTGATAAAGAAACGTAATAAAGAGTTTGGTATATATATGACACTAGGAATGTCTAAGAGAAAGATATCATTACTACTATTAATTGAGACTTTCTTAATTGGACTTATTTCTTTAGGAATTGGTTTATTATTAGGAATAGCTTTATCACAAATTACAAGTATATTTGTAGCTAATATGTTTGAAGTTAATATGATTAAGTTTTCTTTTAACTTTTCAAAGAGTGCGATGATAAAGACAATAATTTATTATGGTATTATATATTTAGTAGTAATGATTTTTAATACAATTATTATAAATAAAAATAAACTTATAAATCTATTACAAGCTAGTAAGAAACATGAAAAGATTAAATTAAAGAATCCTTATGTTTGTATAGTATTATTTATATTATCAGTAGGTATGTTAGGATCAGCATATTATATGGTTACAGATGGTTTATTTAAATTACTTGATTATGGTATGAATATATTATTACTTCCAATATCCCTTGGAGTAGTTGGTACGATATTATTCTTTTATTCAATATCAGGAATGTTATTAAAGATATTATCTAAATGGCATAATATATATTATAAAAAATTAAATACTTTTGTATTTAAACAAATAAGTAGTAAGATTAACTCAATGGTTATATCAATATCAGTTATATGTATTATGTTATTTATTATCCTATGTTTATTATCTAGTGCTTTTACTATTAAGAACTATTTTAATAATTCTATTAATAAGTATGCTCCAGTTGATTTTCAAGGTGTAGTAAGTACAAATGCTGATAAAGAAGAAGTAATTAATTCAATAAATAGTGAGAAGTTAATAAAAGATAATGTTAAAGATATGGTTATTATTAATGAATACTATGATAATAATTTATTATATAGAGAATCACTTGGTAATTACTATCCAATAATTAAAGATAAGTATACATATTTAAGATATGATTCTTTAGTAGAGATAGTTGGAGAAAGCGATTATAATAAGTTATCTAAATTATATAATTTAGATAAAGTATCTTTAAAAGATGATGAATATATTATTGTATCTAATTATGATAAAGAATTATATGATGAAGTATTAGATAGAGATAGTATAATTAATATATTTGGTTATGATTTAAAACCCGCTAGTAAGAGGTGTATTGAAGGATTTGTTAGAATTGGTGGTAATCCATCTAATTTAGGATTCTTTGTAGTACCTGATAAAGTTATTAATAAAGAAGATGCTAGTATAACAATGTTAGTTGGTAATTATCGAACAAAAGATGAAGATATAGTTAAATTAATCGAGGATAAGTTTAGTGAATATAATAGAAGTAATACTATTACAATAGATACTAGAAATGATATAAAAGAGTCTTCAACAGGGTTATCGGCAATTGTTACATTTATTGGCTTATATTTAGGTATTATCTTTCTTATTTCGGGTTCTGCTATTCTTGCTTTAAAAGAATTATCTGATTCTTTAGATGATAAGAATAAGTATCAAGTATTAAGACAAATAGGGGCTGATGAGGTAGACATAAATAAGTCTTTATTTAAACAAATGTTAATATTCTTTGTAATGCCTTTATCTTTAGCAATAGTTCATACAATATTTGGTCTTAGATTCTGTACTTATGTTTTAGGTAGTTTGGGTATAGATAATATATTAAAAGGTTCGGGTACAACATTTATATTTTTAATTATTATATATTCAATATATTTTATAATTACTTATATTTGTAGTAAGAATATTATTAAAGAGAGAATGTAAATACATAGTTATTTGTGTATTTACTTTTTTATTTGTGCTGAAGATTTTTATGATAAAGTATTTAAACATTTGTACTCATGTGATATAATTAATATGTTGGTATTGTAAAAACTATTATTTTTTGGGAGGTGAAATAATGTTTGAAGTAAAAAGATTTGATGATTGGATGGAAGATGATGAATCTGGCAAATTTGGTAGTGGAGCAAGTGAAAAAATATGGCTTATTAATCCTAAAAGCAAAGAAAAGGGGTTGCTGAAGTTTCCAAAAATTAAGTCAAATGGCGATATTACCGGAGAATATTATGCAGAAAAACTTGCATCCGAGTTGGCACTATTACTTGGAATACGTTGTGCAAAAGTTGATTTAGGTATTTATAAAGGAAGAAAATGCTCTATGAGTTATAATTTGGTTGGAACAAATGAATTACTTAATGAGGGTATAAATTATATTCAAGAAAAATATCCTAATTATGATAGGGATGAATTTATAGATGTTATAGAAAATTCGAAGTATAATGTTCAAATGTTAGAAAAGTTAAACATAAAAATTAATGATATTTTAACGATGATGATTTTTGATGTATTAATTGGTAATTCTGATAGGCATCATAGTAATTGGGGTTATATTTATCATTTAGATTTTAAAAAAGGAATGTATAACTATTTTTGCCCATTATATGATAATGGTTCTTCGCTTTGTTCTTATGTAAATGAAGAGGATATAAATGTGATATTAAAAGATAGAGTGAGATATAATTCTTTAATTGATACTAAATCAAAATCATGTATAGGATGGGATAATGAAAGACCAATTAGACATTTTGAATTGTTAAAAAAATTAAAGAAAATTATTATGACTCAACTATTAAATTAGTAATGAATATAAAGCGTAATATAACAGAAAATGCTGTTCAAGATATTTTAGATAAGTTTGACAATGATATAATTAGCATAGATAGAAAAAAATTATTATTGAAGTTTATAATTGATAGAAGAAATAAAATAGTTGAAATTTATAATTTAAGTGTAGAGGTGATTAATTGTGAATAAGGATAGTATCTATTTATATTGGAATAATCAAAATGATAATAAAAGTTATAAAGTTGCTGAATTGTACAAATCTAATAATAAATATTATTTTAAATATATATTAGAGAATGTTAAGGAAGCACTAGCATTGGGATTTAAGTTATTGGTTGCTTTTCCTAACGTTAATGCTACATATGAAAGTAATAGTTTGTTTGCATCATTTGCTTCTCGCTTGCCTGATAAAAGAAGACCTGAAATAAATAAAATTTTAAAATCTTATGGTTTAGAAAATTATGATGAGTATGAATTATTGAAAAGAAGTGGTGCAAAACTTCCAACTGATAATTATGAATTCAAAATGTAGTTATAATTAGTATTATTAAAGAGAGAATGTAAATACATAGTTATTTGTGTATTTACTTTTTTGTGGTATAATTTTTTTGTTAAATGGGTAGTGAGTAGATGATATTAAATGTTAGTGGTAGAACAGATATAGTAGCTTTTTATACAGAATGGTTTATGAATAGATATAAAGAAGGTTATGTTGATGTAAGAAATCCATTTAACTCTAAGTTAGTTAGTAGAATATATTTTAGAGATGTAGATGCTATTATGTTTTGTACAAAGAATCCCATACCTATATTAGATAGAATACGTGAAATAGATAAATCAATATTATTTCATATTACCTTAACACCTTATAAGAGGGATATTGAACCCAATGTTATTGTTAAAGATAAGATAATAGAAGCTATTAAGAAATTATCTAGTATGATAGGTAAGGATAGTGTAGTAGTGAGATATGATCCGGTATTTATAAGTGATGAATATAGTTTAGAGTATCATGTTAAGGCTTTTGATAGGGTATGTAGTTTATTAGATGGTTATGTTAGTAAGATATTAATTTCATTTATAGACAATTATAAAAATGTTCGAAAGAATGGTAGAATAATTAATTACCGAGAGTTTACAGAGAATGATTATATGATAATTGGTAAATCATTTAGTAAGAGTGCTCATGAACATAATATGATAGTGCATACTTGTTTTGAAGATAGAAATTTGGTAGAATATGGTTTTGAGAAGGGTGAATGTTTATCACATGAACTAGCTTATAAATTAACGGGTAAAGTATATAAGAAAGAATGGAGTGCTAAAAAAGAAAAGAAATGTCATTGTGTACAAATGGTTGATATTGGAGTATATAATTCTTGTAAGCATTTCTGTAAGTATTGTTATGCTAATTATGATGAAAAGTTAGTTAATAAGAATTTTATGGAACATGATCCTAATTCATCACTACTTATTGGTAAGTTAGAAAAAGATGATATTATAAAAGAAAGGTTTATATAGGTGGAAGTAATGAAAAAAGTATTATTTGCAACAGGAAATGAGAGTAAAGCTAAGAGATTTAAAGATGGATTATTAAAAAATGGTATTGAGATAATAACTATTAATGATATCGATGAGGATATCGAAGTTTTAGAGGATGGTAAGGATGCAATAGAGAATGCTTTAATAAAAGCTAGAGCATACGCTAAAGTATTAGATATGCCGGTGTTTGCTATGGATGATAGTTTATATATTGATAATATACCTGATAATAAGCAACCGGGACTATATGTTAGAAGGGTTAATGGTAAGAGATTATCTGATGAAGAAATGCTTACTTATTATTCTAATTTAGCACATGAGTATGGGGAAGATGGTAAATTAACTTGCAGATGGGTATATGGAATTGCTGTTATTAATAATGGGGTAGAATCTACTTATACATGGAGTAAAAATGATTTTTATATAGTAGATAAGCCTTCTGATAAAATTGATCCGGGGTATCCTTTAAATACAATATCAATAAATAAGAAATTAAACAAATATTTTACAGATATGACTAAGGAAGATTATGATTCTGTTAAAGAAGATGAGAGTGATGTTGTGGAGTTTCTTTGTAAGAACTTATCGAGGTAGTTATGAATATAGATGAAACAATAAAAAAATGACTAAGGTTAAAGGTTTATTAAAGAAGTTTGATAGTAGAGATAAGGCTATTGAATATCTTGTTAAAGAGACTAAATTATCAAAAGAAGAGTGTAGCATGGCATATGACTTTTATATGGGAGATAAATATTATGAGGAAGATGAATGCTAATCATTTAAAATTAATAGCAATAATAGTAATGACAATTGTTCATATAGCAGATTTATTATATCCGGGAATGCCTAATAATATGGTTTCTAATATGATGCATATTATAGGTAGATTAACGGCACCAATTATGTTTTTCTTTATATGTGAAGGTTTTTAGTATACCAAGAATCTTAAGAAATATATAACTAGATTATTTATCTTTTCAATAATATCACATTTTGCTTATTGCTATGCTTTTGGTATTAATATTATACCTTTTATAGATGGTAATATATTTAATCAAACTAGTATTATGTGGTCTTTAGCATGGGCGGTAGTAGCACTTTATATTGTATATGGCGAGAATAAATTAAAAGAATGGCAGAAAACATTATTAATAATATTTATATGTTTAATTACTTCTTGTGCAGACTTTAGTTCTATTGCCATTATGGCTATAATAAGTATGTATAAAGAACTAGGTAATTTAAAGAAGCAATGTTCTTCTATGATGATATGGTTAGGATTATATGCTATTATATCTTTTATATTTGTAAATAAAGTGTATGGAATATTAGTGTTATTTTCAATATTAGTTTATCCAATATTAAAGTTATATGATGGTACTAAAGGGAAGAGTAAGTGGATGAAATGGTTTTTCTATTTATATTATCCATTACGTTTAGTTATTATTGGAATATGTAGAGTAGTTATGTATGGTAATATAGCACTATTATTTAAGTAATAAGGAACAATTTAATTTGTTCTTTTAGTTTATGTGTGTTATACTAATGGATGTAAGGGCGGTGTTGATTGTGAATAGAAAAAGTGATAATTATCGATTAAATATTCAAGGTGTTAAGTTTTGGTTTAGAACTATTGATAATGATGAAGAAGTTTATGTTAAAGCTTGTATATTTGTTGATTATTATTTATATATTCAAAGAATTAAAGATGATATGTATATAGATTATATAACTAATAGAGTATTTACTATTAAAGAAGAAGATGATTATTTAGTTTTATATCCAAGTGGTATTAAAATATTTAAAGAACGTATGAGAGTCTATAATAATATAGATGCTAAGTGTATGCAAATTATTAATAGTGGTGGAAATGTATTGGATGGATATTATAGAGTATCTGAAGGAATATTATTTGATAGTTATTTTTGTAATAGAATAGCATATTATTATGATGTTGATAATGTTCCAGTAGATTATGCTGAGGCTGCTATGGATTACGTAGCGGTTAGTTATAGTGATGGTTTTGATAGGAGTAGAAAATTAGTACAATAGATATGTGGTGATAAGTAATGGTTAAGAATTATAAAGTAATTACATTATGTGGTTCAACTAGATTTAAAGATGAGTTTATGAAAGCTCAAAAAGATTTAACATTAAAAGGCAATATAGTTATTTCAGTTGGTTTATTTGGACATTCAGGTGATAATGAAGTATGGGAAAATATGAGTGAAGATACATTAACTAAGACTAAAGAAATGTTAGATGATATGCATAAAAGAAAGATAGATATGGCTGATGAAATATTTGTTATAAATGTTGGCGGCTATATTGGAGATAGTACTAAGTCAGAAATAGATTATGCTATAAAGAATGGTAAGAAAGTTAATTATTTAGAAAATTAAATAGTGTAAATTTTCTGTATATAAATTGACTTAGATAGTTATTAATGCTATAGTTATGATAAGGAGAGTGATATGATGGATAGAGATGAATTATCATTTGATGAATTAGATAATGTTTCTGCTGGATTAGAAAGTATAGAAAGTCGTTTAGAGAGACTTACTTATGAATATAATAAGATAAGTAATCCAAATGATAAAAGAAAAGTAGAATTAGGTATCTTAATTCAAGAATTAAATAAGGAATATGAAAATATGACAATGACTAGTGGACGTGGTCGTAGATAGAAGTGCTCATAGTAGTACTTTTTTTCTATTTATGTATATACATATTATTTTAGTATGGTATAATTATTATAGAGGGAGTGAAAAAAGAAATGAGTCAAAAAAAAGAATATTTAACAGAAGAAAATTATGAGAAAGGTAAGAAAAAATTAAAGATGGTTGCTATTATAGTTCTTGTGATAGGACTTTTAATAGGAGGATCTTTAATAATTGTAGGTATTTTAAAACAGAGTAAGACTAATTCTAATTATTCGGAAGAGACTATTAAGAAATTACAAAATGATATTGAAGTAGAGAAAGTTAATTTAGAGACTAAGAAAATAGAACTTGAAGGTAAAAGAGATGAAACTTTAGGAATAGAAAAGCGAAATCTTGAAAACAAGAAACAAGAATTAATTAGTAAAGGAGTTAAATATGATAACTTTACTAAATATGATGATGGGGAAAGTTATGATTTAAAGATAATTACTGAGGCATTGGATCCTAGTTTTAATTATTGTGCTTTTGATGAATATGAAAATAATGAGTTAACTAAAGATTATTGTTTACTATCTAATAATAAAGATGAAGATTCAATTGCTATAAGTGTAATTGAAAGAGTATTAAGTACTAATTTAAGTTATTGTATTGGGGATGCTATGAGTAATACTTATACTTTTAATTATTGTACTTTATTAAGT
>DJPK01000013.1 GCA_002438545.1 Caryophanales bacterium UBA6414 | reverse complement strand
GTATTAAACTTTAAGACTCCTAAATATGGACATTTATCACCACTTACTAAGAAGGATGGTAATAGTGTTAGAAAGTTAAGTAAAAGATATGATAAAGAATGTGCGATGAAGTACTATGAGGAATTAGGCATTCCAAGTGAAGCATTAAGTATATATTTTGCAACATTAATTAATGCTAACTTTGAACCTTGGTATATGCAAAATAAAGATAGTAGAGTAGAAGATTATAAATTTGAGTTTTCTAAAATGAAGAGTGGTGGTACTTTATTTGATTTAGAGAAATTAAAGAGTATATGTAAACTATATTTTTCTAGAAAGACAGCAGAATCTTTATATGATGAAGTATTGGAGTATACTAAGAGTTATGATAAAGAATTTTATGATATTTTGTTTAATAAAAGAGAATATGCTATAAAAGTATTTAATATTGAAAGAAATAAAGTTAAACCACGAAAAGATATTGCGGCATATTCAGATGTACGTAGGGAAGCATCATATATGTTTAATGATTTGTTTATGTATGATAAAGATATAGATTATTCTAAATATGATAAAGTAGTTTTAATTAATTATATTAATAATATATATGATATTAATGATAGTCATGATGAATGGTATGATAAACTTAGTGATTATGCTTATTCAGTAGGATATGCTAAAAGTAGTAAGGATTATAATTTAGATCCTACTAGTTATAAAGGACATTTAGGTACTTTTTGTGAAGACTTAAGAGTAGCCTTGACAGGACGTTTGCAAACACCTGATTTATATGAAATAATGGCTGTGTTAGGAATAGATGAAATAAAGAATAGATTAAATAAATTTATAAATATTTAATTAGGGTCTCATATATTGGTATGAGACTTTTTTTGATAATATATTTACCTAAATATTAAAATGTGTTAGAATATAAAGTAAAACATTAAATGAATACGTATTTGTAAGGTAATAAGGAGTAGATGATGAAAGAAGAATTAATTAAAAAACAAAAAGTACTTGCTGAAAGTGCAGAGGAATTATATAAAGAAGGTAAAAGATTGTTAGCTGAAAAAGATTTTGATAAAGCATATGATTACTTTAGGAAAAGTTATAAGATGTGTCCGAGAAATTATACTGTTTGTTTTAAATTGTTTGTACAAAGTATTCGTGATATGAATTATGATGAGGCTTTTAATTATTATGAAAAGTTATGTTTTACAAATAGTCCTTATAATAAGAATGATAATAATTTCTATTTATATTTATTAAGTATAATTACTGAGGTACCAGATAAATATAAAGAGTATGTAAAGAGATTAACAATTGATGATATTAAAGTTAGTATACATGATTCTCGTTATCAAGATGCTTCTATGCAGAATAAGATTAGAATTAGTGCTATGCAAGGTAAACTTTCTTATGCAATATCTTTATTAAATCAATTAAGTAATAGAGGTGATGTATATTCAACTCAATTATTAATTACTAAAACTTTATTGCGTCAGGCTGCTGATGTAGAAAGAAAGAATAAAGATACTTTAATGGAACTAATAAAGAGCAAAAGATATAAAGAAATTGTTGATTTTTTAGAAAATAAAAAAGAAAAACAGAATTTAAATGCAAATGATAAATATATTTTAAGAATAACAGAACAAATAATTGAGATTCAATATACTAATAAAGTACCTGAGCAAACTATATGTACGTCAGAATGTATTAATGAAGCTATTGAAGCACATAATTATGATTTAGCACTTAGTATATGTAAAAGTTATGATTATAAGTATAATATAAATGATGAAGATAATATGGTGTATTTGTTATTAGTGGATATATGTGATTTGATAAGTAAGATGACATTGAATGAGGAACAACTTGAAATAGTAGATACTAAAGAAGAAGTATCTAAAGAAGAAGTGTCTAGAAAAGAAGAAGATACGCCTTTAGAGAATATAATTGGATATTTAGTTAATAATGACTTAGATAATATGTTTAGTAGATTATCAATATATTTAAGTTCTATTAATAAAGAAAAGTATGAGTTTTTAATAGTATCTTTAATTAAAATAAGTTTAATAGAAAAAGATATGGCTTTTACTAAACCAATACTTACTTTAATAGATATAAGCAAAGATACATATAATTTTGATATTACAAAGTATATTCAACAATTTTATATAACTTTAGCTCAGAATAAACTTGATGAGGCTAAAATATATTTGAGTATAATAGAAATATCACAAGATTTAGTGGATATAAAGATTTCGATAGATGATTTGTTGCAGGCTTTGAAAAATGTAGAAGTAAAGCAAGAGGATAAAACTGATATGATAGATTATAGAATAGATGAGGTATCTATGGAAACTGAACCAAAAGTAGTTATGTCTACGGAAACAATTGGACAAGAGAATACTTTATCAAAAAGAGATAGTACAATAGAGTTTATAGAAAGAAATCATAAATTATTAGTAGAAAATCAAGGAATAATTATTTTAAAGCCAATGAATAAAGAAAGAAGAAGAGTAATTCATAATATAGTTAATAAATATTCTGATATGACTTCTTTTAGTATAGGAACAGAACCTAATAAACAATTAGTTTTAAGATATAGAAAGGCATCTAACGAATGTGTAGATATTAAAAAATTAATCGAAGACAGTAGATTATATTATAGGAATGGAAATTATAAGAAATGTATTGAAACTAATTTACAAATATTACAAACAAATAATCCTAGAGCTATTACTTATTCTAGAATTGGTATGTCTTATTTAAAGCTTGGTAATATCGATGAAGCTATTACATATCTAACAGTGGCAACATATATTAGTGTAGCACAAGGTAGTAATTTAGATTATACTGATCTTATTAATACGTTAAAGAATAAAATAAGTAAAGCAAATAAAAAACCATATTTTAAAATGAACGAAGATAGTTTTAAAAATGATTTACAAGAAAATTATGGTATAGAAAATCTTGAACAAATAACTGCTTGTATTTTTGAAACTAATTTAGATATTGAAACGGTATGTAATGAATTTGAAGTACCAGTTGAGCAAATTGATATTATTAAGTTAATATTTGCTAAGAAGTATTATTCACAGGGTAATTA